>JAAZCN010000220.1 GCA_012513245.1 Synergistaceae bacterium
ACTCTTATGTTCCTGCTTGAAATCGTGGTACGCCATCACATCACTTAATGTTCTCTGCAGACTGTTGATCTCGTCTTTTTTAGAATCAACTGTAACTACACCCTTATGGCCTTTTTCGTCCCTGATAGCCTCAACTTCTCTTTGCAGTCTCTTCATCCTGTTTGAAAACGCGTGCTTAAAGAAAAAGTCATAAAGGAACGAAAGCAGTACAGCAATTACGGCAAAGATCAGGAAAAGATACTGTATCTTTTTTTCTGCGGCAGCTATGTCTTCCTTTTTATCAATTCCCCTGACCCAGAAAGAAGGGGTACCGCTGTGATCTTTAACGAGCATCCTGCCCGATATTGTGGTCGCCTTTCTGTCGGTTTCCTCTATTAAAACAAGCGGAAGTTCCTCCGTATGCTGTTTTTCACTTTCGGTGGTTGGTTCTATAGCAAAATTAAAGTGCAGGTTTCTAGAAATATTTTCTATAAGTTTGGGGCTGAGAGTTCTGGTGACGACCAGATTGCCTACAGGAGGTCCCTGCAAGTCAGATGTAAGGATGGGTTTTACTGTAAAAAGTATTGGCTGATCTTCTTTCAGAACTATCCCACTTGTTCCTGATGTTCCGGTAGTGTCTAAAAGATACTGGTTTTTTGGGTCATCAAATATCACAAAGAACTCGCTCTCAGGTGAAGATGGCTCATCGCCGGCACTAAAGTCCTTGAAGAGGCGTACCATATTTCCGTTGTCAATGAATATCATTGAGGAGATACCTACTTCAGTCAGGGCATCCCTGTTCAGTACCTGCGAAGCATAATTACGATTGCGGCCGTTCATGTAGTCCCATGTGGCATCGGAATGTGCCCAGTTTGCTGCAATTGCAGAAAGTGTCTTTGCCTCAGCGTTGATCGATACGACAGCCCTTGATAGGTTGAGGGTTATCCTCTCCCTGTCTGTCTGTTCGGCAGATTGTCTTAGGAAATTTGTAAAAGTAAGATCGAGCAAAAGAAGTAGGAGGAGTAATGTAATCCCTAGTGCGATCTGTGTTTTTCTGCGCAGTGTCATGAGCAACCTCCTATAGATGGCTTGATTTGTTAGTATTGTAGCAGATGTCGAGACTATGATAAATCAGGTTTACAATAATAGATAGATATCAGGGAATTTTTAAATCATACAAATAAAACGAATGTGAGCCTTTATTGGTCAACAAAAGGTACTTATCACACCTCCGGCAGCTACATAACCTTCCGTGGTGTAGAGAACAAGTCTTTGTCCGGGAGCCGGAGCAAAAACCGGTTCTAAAAACCTAACCGTTAGGTCGTCGGGGCCAACAGAGAGCAGACGACATGGAACAGGATCTCCCTGAGATCGAATTTTACCCAGTAAAAGATGATCTTTATCGAGGAATTCAGGCGCCAGTATATTAACGGATCCTGCCCTGACTTCTGAACGGAAAGACTCTTCTCTTGAGGCAACTATTACAGTGTTTGTTTCGGGAATTATCGAGATCACGAAAAGAGGATGCTTCGACGCTATGCCCAGCCCTTTTCTCTGGCCAATGGTGTATCTGTTTATTCCTGTGTGTTCACCCAAAACTTTTCCGGAAGTGTCTTTTATTGGTCCCGGCTGTGGGTCGCGAGAAATCATCTCCCTGTATCCATCCTCATTTGCAAAGCAAATCTCCATGCTTTCAGGACGTTCGGATACAGCGAGACCTGAAATCCTTACCAACTCCCTGGTCTCCTGTTTTGATTTAAAGCATCCCAACGGGAAAAGTATCCTCGGTAACTTTTTTGCGGGTATCCCGCTTAAAAAATATGACTGGTCTTTTGCTTTGTTTGCTCCTGCAGCCAGGTAGTATCTGCCATCTTTTCTTATGATCCTTGCGTAATGACCTGTTGCAACAGAAAAATCACCTCCAAAAAGCTCTTCGGAGGCCTCCCAGAGCACGCCGAACTTTATCCTTTCGTTACAGTCAGCGCAGGGGTTGGGAGTCAGTCCCAGATCATATGAGTCGCAAAAAGGAAGTATCACCCTCTTTTTGAAATCTTCACTTATATTGACTGAAAAGTGAGGTATTGATAATTCTTTGCAGACCGAAGCCGCAGATCCGGTTGCAGGACTTATTTCACTGTCAGTTATCTCCATCGTCATACCGGCGAGGGAATAATTTTCTCTCAACAGCAAAATGGCGGCAGCACTTGAATCGACCCCTCCGCTCATAAGCAGAAGGACTTTTTTAGACGGAGAATTTTTCCAGTCGGAACTATTGATCAGTGATGTTGTTTTTACAGTATATTTCATTCTTATATTCTACCTCAAAAGGTGAGTGTTCCATAATATGATCAGTGATATGGTTATTTTATTTTCCCGGATATACTATAATTATGAACGCAGTGGATCATATTTTTAAGGAGGTGTCACGTTTGCCGGTAGACCTGATCGAAATTTTGAGGATAAATTCAGAGCTTAAAGGGGGAGTAAAAATAATCCCTTTCCTGACTTGCCGCACGATCGCTTTAGATTTTGGAATGAGGCCCCGTGAAGTTGAAATTATCGCTTTAGAGAACGGCATCTGTCCTTCAAGGTACCAGAGAAATATAGGTACTATAGGGATCTCAGGTCAGATAAAGCTGCTAAGTTCCAGAGCTGCAGTAATAGGCTGCGGCGGTCTGGGAGGTTGGATAATAGAGATGCTTGCCAGAGCCGGAGTTGGAGAGATAGTGATGATAGATCATGATTTTTTCGATGATAGCAACCTGAACCGCCAACTTTTTTCTACAGAAGAAAATATTGGAAAACCCAAAGCACTGGCTGCGGCTGAAAGAGTAGCAACTGTAAACGGTGCGGTGGAAACCTTTCCCGGAGTGACGTTTCTGGACGAAAACAACGGACGTGAACTTCTTGAAGGTTCTTCTGTAGTGATAGACGCTCTTGATAATAACAGCAGCCGTAGAAATGTTTTCATGGTTTGCCGTGAAATGGGGATCCCTTTTGTCCATGGAGCCATTGGAGGAATGTTCGGGCAGGTCGGCGTGTTTTATCCCTGTGACGATCCATTATGGGAAAATGACGATGTCCCTGATAAAGGGATCGAAACAGAGATGGGCAACCCGCCATTTACGCCTGCATTTATTGCCTCTCTGGAGGTTTCGGAGTCGATCAAGATACTAACAGCTTCGGAAAGAGGATTAAAGGGAGAACTTCTCTGGTTTGATCTGTCTGACGTTGAATTACAGAGGATCAAGATCTGTAAGTCGAATTAAAGGCAACTATGCGAGTTTTTGAAAGGGTGTTGAGATAAATGGAAAAAGAATACGTTTACCCTGCTGTTCTGGCCTTCGGTTATGACGGAGGCAGGCTCTGGGTTGCAAACCTTGTTGACCTGTCCGGATGTTGGGTAGAGGGAGAAGACAGAGAGGATGTAATAAAAAGGGCTCCTGAAGTATTAAAGGAGTATCTGGATTGCTGTATTCAAGCAGAGTGGCCTATTCCTATACCGTCAAAAGTTGAAGATCTTGAAGCAGTGAATGTGGGTGAAGTAATAACAGTAAAATGCAGGATGTAAAACGGAGAGCCGCCAATAACTAAAGGCAGCTCTCTGTTTTACAATTCGCAACGTAATGTTGGATTAGTATTTGAGGCCGAATATCGGGTGGAAGATCCTCTCATCGTGGAGGAACTCTGCCTGTTCTTCAAGATGTTTTTTTGCGTCTGCCTCAAGTGTTATTGCAAGTGCGGAAGCAAGTACGTGTGTCAAAAATAAAGGACCTATGATGCTGCACCCGAAAGTTGGGCTGTTTGCAGAGACAAAAAATGAAAGGTCTGCTGTCCTGCATACAGGAGCAGCTGCGCTATCTGTGACGGTAACCACTTTTGCACCGTTTTTGTGAGCCATTCCAACAGCTTCGGTAACTTCAAGTGCATAGCTGGGCAGCTCACAAACCACTACTAAATCGTCTTCTCCAATGCATCTGGCCTGTTCCCACATGGAGAGGCTGCATCTGTGCACTAAAACGGCTTTTCTTCCCATTATTGAGAGGCGCATCCGGAGGAGTTCAACGACAAGCGATGATATGCCCCATCCAACACAGTAGATCGTGTTAGCAGATCTTACGAGTTCACAAAATTTTTCCGTGTCCTCCGTTGAAAGCTGTGCCATCGTGTCATCCAGATTGGCATGCTCT
This sequence comes from Synergistaceae bacterium, assembly GCA_012513245.1. The sequence continues at coordinate 4,170 of JAAZCN010000220.1, forward strand.
GCCTTGTAAATACTTTCCGGAAAATTGTCTGAGCTGCTTACTGCCCTTGCAAGAAGGGCTGCCGGGTTGATCTGTTCCAGAATAGCTTTCTGAAGACAGCCCTTTAGCTCTGCGTAACCCGAAAAACCAAGCATCTGTGCCACTCTTACCAGCTGCGCTTTTGAGACTTTAAGTTCTTCCGCGATATCTCCTATAGAACGAAAAGATGCTTCACGCATATTTGCAAGAAGATATTCTGCTACACGCCTTGCTTTGTTGGGCATCGTATGGGCTCTTTCCATAAGCAGGTTCTGAAGCTGTGTGCTGTCCATTTGGTAACACTCCTTATTATTGTTGCTGCACTATTAATTTTATTCATGAACTTCGTTACAAGTTTAATCTTACCCGGCAACGTTGTCAACGCCAGTTTACTTTTGATCCGGTTAGTTCAGTAAAAATACGTAATAATCTTTATGCTGATATCAAAAATTAACTATAAGCCGGTTCGTAATATGTTCTTGCTCTTTTATCTGTACATTTCATGGACAGCTACCCGATAATTATATTGAAGACTTAAAGCGGATCCCAGTTGCCCTCATTTCTGTCTCTGAGTATGGGGCACTCGATAAGTCCATATTTAGCAGTTTTAAAACAGGCGTTGCATGAAATGCACGCAGTAGGTCGTGTATCTTCTTCACGCCACCTGTTTATCAGATCAGGTTCCGCTATGAAGGGGCGGCTTAAAGCAAGAAGGTCACAAGTTCCGTTATGTATCAGTTCAGCCATCACAGGCAGGCTTCTGAGTCCTCCTGCAAGTATTATTATCTGCCTGTCGGATGCATGCTGCTTTAGCTCCCTGGCGTATTCCGCAAAGGGAGCCTCAGATCCACCGGCTGATACTCCAATGGTACTGGGAGAGTTCATTGCTCCGGAATAGCTCGTGCCGCAAGAAACATTTATGGCGTCTGCCCCTCTTTTCAAAAGACCTATGGAAAGAGCTGTTCCATCCTTGGCATCGTAACCTTTTTCAGTGCCTTCCGCGATGCTGATCTTGAACCAGATGTTGAAACCCTCTCCGACAGTGTTCCTTACTTTTTCAAGTATCTCATAAAATATCCGTGACCTGTTTTCGAGTGATCCGCCGTATTCGTCATTCCTTTTGTTTATCGAAGGGGAGAGGAACTGTGTCAGGAGGAATCCATGTCCTCCATGTATCTCTACTCCGTCAGCTCCGCCCTTCTTTGCCCTTAGCGCAGCTGCGGCAAAATCTTCTACTACCTTCCTGATATCGTCCTTTGAGAGTGGAAGGGTATCAAACTCGCACATAGGATGTTGCCCGCCTGAGGGTGAAAAAGATACCGTACCTTCAGCGACGCAAGCTTCACGCTGTCCACCGCCGTGGCATATCTGGACTATAAGATTGGAACCGAATTTATGGACTTCTTCAGAGAGTCTGGCAACATCATTTATCCTATCATTGGTATGAAGTCCCCACTCTCTTTTAAAAGATTTTCCTTCAGGGCTTATGAAAGCCAGTCCTGTGATCAATGTTCCTGTACCGCCTGCGGCGATCTCTGCATGTTTTTGTATCTCAGCGATGGAAATTTCGCCCGTATCGTTATCAGATCCGCCAAGGTGTGTGGCAGAACGGACAAACCTGTTGCTTGCTTTAAAGGAAGGCCGTTCGAATCCATAGAACAAAGAATGAATTTTTTCCGCTATATCCATATGCAACTGTCCTTTCTCGTATAATTAGTCAATAATTTACAACATGTATTACGCAGAAGACAGCGCAATTTCTGCAATTTAAAATCTTTATTGTTTTGATCCTTGGATCTTATTCTAAGTGAGAGGGAAGTTTGAGTTAGATTATCTTTCCTGCAGGAGGGAAAAAAGAGAGTTTTTTTGATACTGCAGATGTTGTTGTTCCGGTAAGCTCAGCTAAACGCCGCAGTCCAAAACAGCCATGACCGGTGAATTTTGAGAGGTGTTCTTCCGGAACGATCCATGGACCTGTCCAGATGTTTCTGGTCAGTTTTCTTACGAGGGATTCTGATGCTATCATCTCTCCCAGGGCCGGATGATGCGGCCCCCCTTTGACCTTTGATGCAAGCAATTCGGATTCCTGAAGTCCTATTCTTATTGGATTGAATCCCAAAGAAACTGCGCGATCAATAAAAATGCCGCCCCATTCGATAGCCTGGTCCAGATTTATAGGAGAATAACTTCCTCTGTTCATCATGTTCTCCAACTCAGTTCCCTCCAGGACCAGACAGGGATAAAGTCTAAGATCCCATGAGATGGGCCCCTTGACCTCAGAAAGTTTTTTCAGGTCAGTGATACTGCTCTCTTTTGTTTGTCCCGGCAAGCCTATCATCATCTGGACTCCAAGCGGGAGTGAATCGTCCATGATGTTTTTTATGTCATTTAGAATAGCCTCCGGATCAGCCTCTCTTTTACACAAAGAGAGAACATTTGGATCAAGAGAGGGGATACCAAGTTCAATGCATGCTATAGGGTAAGTCTTAATGAGGTTTCTCATTGAAGTATCGCTTAGATCTCCCGGATATGTCGAGAAACGTATCCGGCTTCCTTCGGGTGCAAACTTTACTACGGAATCTAGATACTCTCTGACTTTTGAAAGACCAAACCTGCAGAAAGATCCTCCAAAAAAACAGACCTCTCTAGGTTCGTTTAGATCTCTTAAAACCGAGGAAACAAATTCAGGAGAAGGGATATCTGCTGCGCCTGTTATTGTGCTCTGGCTGCAGTAGACACACCTTCCCCTGCATCCGCCGAACGGCAGGAAAAAAGGAAGTTTTTTCATAATTTTTTTTAGGCCCAATCTAAATAATCCCCCTCGCTCCATTCGGGCCAGAGAGCAGCCCAGGCAAAGGAGTCAGCCCTGTTCTCAAAACTTTCCATGGATTCAAAAGTGTGTGTCCAGAAACGGTGTCCTTTCCTGTGATTTAACAGGTGGTAGACCTCATGGAAAACCGAGAACCTCCTCCATATCAAAGGAAGGTTTGAATTTATATAAATACGTCCTCTTTTATTTCGGACTATGTGGATACCCCAGACACCTGCAGGAAGGGACTCAAACATAAGCTCAAGAGAGAGGCCCGTGATCTCTTCTGCCCTTGCCAGTATCTCAAACTCGCTCAGCCTTTGCCATTCCCCTCCTTCACGGAGAGCCCAATTAGGAATTTCCTCCGGGGGAGAGGGGATGCATTCACAAAGATCCTCTGTGTCCAGGTTATTTTGCTGAAGCATCCTCTGTTTCCCAGTCGTCAAGTGCCGCCTCTATAAGACGGTAAACTCTTTTTAGTTCCTGTTCGGTCAGTTTTTTACTGCGGTACCAAATTTCGAGCTCTCCATTGTCGAGCATCGATTCAAGCTGGACTCTTCCGGGATTATCCGGGGAGGAAAAATCCATCAGCAGATCTGTTACATTTACATTAAGAGCCGGTGCAAGTCTCTGGAGAAGCTTCATCGAAGGCAGTCTCCTGTTGCTTTCAAGAGCCTGTACGTAAATCCTGCTGACTTCGACCTTATCAGCAAGTTTTTGCTGAGTGAGGTTCTGCGCCTTACGCAATGTCTTAATTCTGTTGCCAAGACTCATAAAATATCCACCCTTTCTTTACCTTATATGCAATAAAAGAATACAACATTTTTCTATTGTTGACAAGTAGGTTTAGTTATCAGGTCTAAAAAAATAGAACAGCAGAGCAGATCTGCAGCTCCGCCCGGACTGATCCCGGATCTTAAAAATTTTTCTTCGAGGTTTTCTATGGGTAGGTAGTTCTCTGACAGAGGGTCGAACTTTTGGATCGTCTCTTTTACCATCTCTTTGTATTCATTTTGCCAGAAGTCATAACCTCCTCTGTGGATCACATTGCTGTCTTCGCTGTTGTACATTATTGACAATAGAGCGGCAATATGCGAGCTGTTTGTTGATGCCCCCATCAAGGAAACACGTCTGAGTTCAGGAAGTCCATAGTTCAGTACTGAGGGAAATCCCTTTTCTGCTTCTCCTCTCGCTCCGGTTATCCCGTGCATGAGAAAGAGCCTTTCCCCGTTTGTAAGATTTTCTAAAGAAATTTTTTGAGAAAGTGAGCCCAGCTCTTTGGATGTTAGTCCCTTAACAGATTCAGAAGCGAAACAGACAATATTTTCAGGAGTCAGTTCTTTTCCGGAATAGATGCAGTAGCCGGCTCCGTATAAAAGCAGGGACAAAAGGAATATCAGACCTTTATGTGTGTTGATGCCTGAAGTTGCGGCAAACATTCTTTTTTCCATCTCAACGCCAATAAACCTGAGACGCCTGAATGCTTCTGAAGGCGAAGTTCCTGATAATCCGATCATAGCCTGGTATTCCCAGAAGGGTTCTACCGCCTGGGCGCTTGTTATAAACGTTCGCCAGGTCATATCAACGTGACAGCCCTGACCGAGAGGATCTACCAAACCGGGCTTAGGCGCTGTAACTATTTCATCTGCGACCGCTTCTGCTGCAGCCTGCCATAACATGCAGGGAGAGAGATGCTTGACTTGTCTGTTCAGGTGACGGATACTTTCGGTGTGTTTAAAAAAATCAGAGGGTGGCTCGGATCTATGCAAGATGTAACCTCCGCGTTCAAAATGTGCCTCTTAACATTAACTCAATTCGTTGTCTCCCGCAAGCGTGTTATATTGTCATTATTATTCCTGTTTGCATTTGCCGTCCTTCTCTCTTTCCCTTCGGTCGTATCTATGTGCCGGAAGGATGTTTCGGAAAAATGGAATGAAGGCTGGTATGCATGGCGTAACAATGACCCTGAGACTGCACTTGGGTGTTGGTCTGAGATCGGTGTTTCGGGAAATTTTACCGTGAGGCCTTCCAGGATCTGTTATTGGAAGATAAGGGCACTGGAAAAATTAGGGATGTATGCAGAGGCGAAAGATCTCAAGGCTGAGCTTGCAAGAAAATATCCCTTTGATTTTTATACATTTCTGTTTTTCAAAGACGGCGGCGCCGAAATTTCAAACAGAGCCTGCAGTGTAAAGATAGAAAGCCTTTTCTATCCCTATCCCTGGAAAAAAGAAGTCTCCGATGCCACAGCAAGGACAGGTATTCCTGAAATAATGATCTGGTCCCTTATGAAACAGGAGAGCAAGTTCAGAAAAAACGCTGTAAGCAGATCCGGAGCAGTGGGGCTCATGCAGCTTATGCCGTCTACTGCAAAAGATGAAATGCGTTATCTTGGTATCTTTTCTGCCGAAATAACTGACCCGGAAAAAAACATCCTTATAGGAGCGAGTTATTTTGCGCGCCTCTCACGTAAATTTAAAAGAGACCTCCCCAGAGTGATCGCTGCATACAATGCCGGTATGATGCCCGTTATTAGATGGAACACACTTTCAGCAGGAGACTGGGTGGAATGGATAGAAGAGATACCCTATTCCGAAACGAGGGAGTTTGTGAGGGCAGTGCTTCAAAATAGAGAGATGTACAACCTGATATCCGATGAGCATGATGGAAATCCGATCTCTTTTTTAATTTCAGAAAGACCGATGCCTGTTGAGAATTTGGCTTTGCTCAGCAGGTAAAAATTATCGACATCCATAAAATATAATTCAGTAAGGCAGAAACGAGGTTGGTTTAGATTGTGTATTTATAGGGCGACGGAAGAATTTGATCCTGTGGAAGCTGTTAACAGGTATCTTTCAGATTCGGGGTTTGACGGCAGGATATTTCATACGGAAGAAACCATATTTACTGTCTCTGATGCCTCATCAGCTGTTGGGGCACCTGAAGAGGAGATCCTTAAAAGTATCCTTCTGAGGGTGAACCGGGGAGAATACTTTGCTCTGGCTCTGATGTCAGGGATAAATCGCGTTGACACTAAAAAAATCAAAAAGATCCTTGGGAGCTCTCATGTCTCTTTCGCTGATCCTGAAGATTGCTGTAACTGGTCCGGTTTCAAACCGGGCGGAGTTCCGCCGGTGGGCTATCCCGAACAGCCGAGAACGCTATTGGACGAAGATCTTTTTAAGTATTCCGAAGTGTGGGCTGCTGCCGGGACCGATCACGAATTTTTCCCGATATCTCCGGAAGATCTGATGAGGATAACCAAGGGAGAAAAGACTGATATCAAAAAGTGACGTATGAAGTTCATTTATAGCATGTATTATCTGCGATCGACCAAAAGATGATCCGGCAGTAACTGTTTGCGAGATCATCTTTTCCAGCTCAAAACAGCGATTTTTTCCATCTGAAAGTTCAGCAGAGTCTCAGCTTTGGGAGGTTTCCCGTTTGCAAGGCTGTTGAACTCATTGAGCATCCTGACATACGCCAGTCGCTTGGTAGGAGTAAATTCTCCCTGTATACCCGCTCTTAGAAGTATGGAGAGCTGTTTATAAACGTCAGGCACAGGTACGAAAGCAGGTCCCTCCGGAGTCATCCTTATCGTGTAGATGAAAGAATAACTGTCGCGGCCGCGGAACGAATCTGCCTTGTCATAGGTGGGAACGGCCGGAGAGACATATACGGCTGTTCCTTTGGGTACTACCAGCTTTGCCGGAACAGCGTCCCATCTTGTGTATTCGTATGGAGTGGTAAATATGTGCGCCTTGGGTGACCAGGTCGTGACCCCTACCCAGAGGTGGGCACCTGTCCCCTCGAAGTTTGTGAAGGATGTCCGCCAGAGAAGATCCTCTTTCTCATCCTGGTCTACTTTAGAGAGGAATACACTATCCGAAACAAAAGAGAGTCCGTCAAGCTGTTCTATCTGCTTGACTCCTGCCGGAGTCCTCAGCCAGGCTGAGGTGATCTCACCCTGACTTTGTTCCAGGATAAGTACTATCGGAAAATTTCCGACTCTCAGAGTCCGTAGATTAGCTCCGCCCGCAGGGATCTCGTTTCCGGGCACCAGATAAATGATCAGGGCAAGGAGCAGGGTGATCACGGGTATTATCCAGATGAGATAATTATCGGAGGAAGAGGAAGCAATTTTTTTTCTTTTAGTGGTAGTTGTCTTATCTGTATTATTCATTTCTATATTATCCACTCCATTTTTTCAACGGGGAGAGCGCATATCATTTCGTCCAGAGTTTTCCCTGTTACCGGATGCCTGAACTGAGGGTCTATCTCTTTCAGAGGTATCAGGACAAAGGTCCTTTCATGCATATGACGGTGCGGGACAGAGAGATCAGGCGTCTCTATGACGAGTCCCCCTATTGCTATGATGTCGATATCTATCTCACGCGGTCCCCATTTCATGCTATTGCTGCGGCCAAGTTTGATTTCAATATTTTTGATCGTTTTGATCATTTCTTCAGGCGATAGTTCTGTTTCAGCGCATACACACATATTGAGGAACCTTGGCTGATCAGTGAGGCCCCAGGGGGAGGTCTCCCATATCTTACTTCTGTCAATAATGCAAAAACCACTCCGCTCAAGTTCAGAAAGCGCTCTTGTCAGCATGATGAGCCTGTTTCCCTTGTTGGAGCCCAGAGACATCAAAACTTTGTTTTTTTTAGGCATGATCTGCATCCCTTATTGCTTCCGCCATCATTACCGCCTTTTTGTTTTCCTTTGTATCATGGACCCTTAAAATATCTACTCCTGACCAGGCACAGAGGGAAGAGATCGCTAATGTTCCTTCAAGGCGTTCAGAAGTATCCTCGCTGTCAGTTGCTCTGCCGATCGATCCCTTTCTTGATGCCCCGACAAGGATCGGTTTTGAATGGATCCGTAAAGACTCTATGTGTCGGAGAAGGAAGAGGTTCTGGCTGTAGTTCTTTGCAAACCCTATCCCCGGGTCGATGATGATCATTGATGGGTCCACTCCAAAAGAAGAGGCAATTTCGATCTTTTCATCAAAAAACTCGTTGATTTCCCGAAGTAAATTTTTGTAACTGCACAATGTTCCCATCGTCCGGGGAGTTCCCCTCATGTGCATTATTACCAGCAAGGCTCCGAATCTGGCTGCTGTACCTGCTATCTCAGGTTCAAACGACAATCCCGAAATATCGTTGATGATGTCTGCACCGGCTTTCAAAGCAGCCTCTGCTACATTTTTTCTGGTCGTATCCACGGAGATAGGCATGACAGGAAGATTTTTTCTGATCTCTTTTATTGCCGGTATTATGAGTTTAATTTCTTCGGATTCGGGTATCCTTGAAGCGCCCGGCCTTGTAGATTCTGCTCCGATGTCCAGTATGTCAGCTCCGTTTTCAGCATGTTCCAGAGCTTTCGCTGTCGTTGCCTCTATGTTTCCGTAAGTTCTGCTCTCCTTGTGAAAAGAATCATCGCTGAGGTTGATGATACTCATTAAAAGAGTCCTTTCGCCAAGCGTGATAGTTTGGCCGGAAGGAAGCAATACTTTTGTCGTTTTTTTTGAAAAAGAGTGAACGGCGCCCCTCAGTGCTTTCACTATCTCAGGAAACCCCCACCACGACATCAACTCAAGTTTGTCAGCGAGGAAGGATATCTGTTTTACTGTACCGAATATGATGACATCGCTCTCCCTGACCCTGCAGTCTATCGCATGGGCATGTACCGCGGCATCTCCTCCCCTTGAAAGCATCTCCTGTTTGATGACATTCGCTGCCCTCACATCGACGCAGGAAAGGTATAAAGATCTGATCTCCCTCCTGTTGTCAAAAAAAGGCAGACTTCTCATGTCTGCTCCTATGGCTTTTAAAGAGTCAGCGAGTTCTCTTGTGTCTCTGAATTTTATCTCGTAAATGGTCATGTTCTCTTCGTTTCTACTCAAACTCCTGTACCAGAGGGAGGTCTTTCAAATGTTCTGAATAATTAAGCCCCATGAGACAAAACCCGTGGATATCGTCATGGGTCAGAATGCTGTAAGACCCGGTATCCATATGCAGCCGCCAGAACCTTGGTTTTTGTATCCCCATCGCTCCCGAGAGGAGCGGTTTAAGAACTCCTCTGTGGGAAACGACAGCGATAGTCTCTCCTCGGTGTTTTTTGATAAGGCGATCAAGCCCGCAGAGCGACCGTTCCATCACCTGATCCAGAGTTTCCGCACCTTCAAGGATAAGGCTCTCCGGATCGTTGATCCATGTGTTCCACAGTTCAGGCTCTTTCGCCGCAATATCACTTTTAAGGCGGCCTTCCCAAGGGGCAAGTTTTATGTTGCAGAATGAATCATCAACAGTAAGCCCGCAGTTACAGCTTTCGCTCATTATCTCTGCTGTTGTAAGTGCTCTTTTAAGAGGGCTTGTATAGACATGGATCAAATTCCTGTCTTTCATGACCAGAGCAAGCGCTTTGGCCTGTGCGATACCATTGTCATTAAGAGGGAAGTCTACTCGTCCTCTTACACGGTTTTCCCTGTTGCCGGCACATTCGCCATGCCTGATAAGATATACGGAGGTTTTTGTCATTTGTTCCTCTTATAGTTTTTTGTCAAAGTGACATATTTAAAAACATTGATCGGTCATTCGGAGCTTATTATACATTATTGACGGTCCCTTCTTTTAATAACTCACACAATATTATTTAGGAAAAAAATAAGTAAAAACTACTATATAAATAATCTGACCTGTCTTGACATTTGTGCGAAGCGCTGTTATTCTTGTCCCGTTGTGAATGAATTAGCACTCGTTATACGAGAGTGCTAACAAGGCAGGAAGTGATACCTTTGCTTACAGATAGACAGTTGGAAGTAGTGCTTTCCGTAGTATATGAATACATAAGAAGCGGTGAAAGTGTCGGCTCCCGTACTGTTTCCAGACGGTATCTTACGGAACATAGTTCTGCCACCATCAGAAATGAGATGTCTGACCTGGAAGAGATGGGCTTCCTGAAACAGCCCCACACTTCTTCAGGCAGGATACCTACGACACTTGGCTACAGACTGTATGTTGACTCTGTACTCCAGAGGGTCGATTCTTCAAAGTACAGTAAAGGGTGGATCAGAAACCTTGGTGAGCATCAGAAAGGGGTAGAGGGCGCACTTGAGTCAGCGTCGGATATCCTCAGCCGTGTATCAAATTATGTGGGAGTCGCTGCAGTAACTCCTTTGGACAAAGTTAAATTCCAGAGAGTCGATTTTGTCAGGTTGGGTGAGAGAACTCTCTTATTGCTTGTAGTCCTTCAGGGAGGACTTGTGCATCAGAAAGTGATCAGCCTTCCCTGGGATATGACGCAGGAGTATATGGACGATCTTTCAAGAAAAATAAATGTATTTGCCGGGTGTGAATGGACTGAGATAAAGAAGTCCCTTAAAACCTACATAACGCAGGAACTTCAAGATTACAAATCTGCTTGTACAGCTGCTCTAAGTGAGCTTGAGGGGATAATGACCTCTCCTTCAATAAAAGCATTTACAGGATCTATGAGCCACATGCTTAATCTTCCTGATTTCCAGGATCTAAGCCGAATACAGGCATTATATGAATTTCTGGAACAGGAAGAAGGAATGGTCGAACTTGTTAAAAGCTGTTCCAAAGAGGGAATAAACATCGTTATAGGAGATGAAAACGAGTCTCCGGCAATGAAAAAATCGGCCATTGTGGCTGCTTCGACGATCTGTAACGGACAAATGACAATGATTGGTGTCGTGGGACCTGAGAGAATGGACTACGAGAAGGTAATTACAACGATCGACAGAGTACTTCGGACCATGGACCCGGGACCCGAAGAGGAGGCTGAATAGAAGATGCACAAAAGCGATAAAACTAAAGGGACACAAAATGCGGCAGAGAGCGAATGCATTGAAAAAAATGAACAGAAATTACCTTCTTCGGAAGATTTGATCTTCCCTGAGAATGATCAGGAGAAGTTACTTGAAATTATCGAAAAAATGAAAAAAGAGATAAAAACTCTTACCGAAGAGGCTGCGAGGGCAAGGGCTGATTATTACAACCTCAGGACAAGAGTTGAAAGAGACAGGGAGAAAAACTGTAAATTTGCAGCGGAAAGATCGATCGAAGAACTTTTGCCTGTCTTTGAAAACCTGGAAAGAGTCTGTCATGCGTGTGCGGTAGAGGATGAAGATAGTAACCTGTACAAAGGAATGTCTATGATCACAAAGCAGTTTTACAAAGCTTTAGAGAATCTTGGGCTTGAGAAGGTAGAAACAGATGGTGCATTTGACCCCTCTGTGCATGAAGCTGTTTCGATAGAGCCTGTGGATGACATATCGAAAGACAACTGTATAATAGGCACCCTCAGAAAGGGCTACAAACTTGCAGGCCGTATTATCAGAGCCCCTCAGGTAAGAGTAGGTAAACACACAGAGTGAAATTTTTCTGAATAGGGAAACAAATGAAGCATAAAAATACATAGAGATTAATTTTTTAAGGGAGGAATAAATTATGGAAAAAATCATAGGGATCGACTTTGGTACCACGAACAGCTGTGTAGCAGTAAAAGAGGGAGATAATGTAACAGTTATCCCAAACCCCGAGGGTGGACGGACCACTCCGTCAGTAGTTGCCTTCACTAAAGACGGCAATGAAAGACTGGTTGGACAGCTTGCAAAAAGGCAGGCAATAGTCAACCCCGAACGCACCATAATATCGATAAAGAGAGAAATGGGCAGCGATCACAAGGTAACTATCGATGGTCAGAAGTACACTCCTCAGCAGATATCATCAATGATACTGCAAAAGCTTAAGAGGGACGCTGAAGAATATTTGGGAACGACTGTTAAAAAAGCAGTTATCACATGTCCTGCATATTTTACAGATGCCCAGAGACAGGCCACAAAAGATGCAGGAACTATTGCAGGACTTGAGGTCCTGAGAGTAATAAATGAACCTACCGCAGCATGTCTGGCTTATGGTGTCGACAAGGAAGGTGACCATAAAATTATGGTTTACGACCTGGGAGGCGGAACCTTTGACGTTTCTATCCTTGACGTTGGTGAAGGAGTTTTTGAAGTTCTTTCAACTTCCGGAGACAACAGGCTTGGCGGGGACGACTGGGATTCAAAGATCGTCGACTGGATGGCAGAAGAATTTAAAAAGACGGATGGAGTAGACTTGAGGAAAGACAAAATGGCAGTACAGCGCATTCGTGAAGCTGCTGAAAAAGCCAAAGTGGAACTTTCGTCGATGGCAGAGACCTCTATCTCACTGCCCTTTGTAACAGCAGACCAGAACGGACCCAAGCACCTTGAGATGACCCTGACAAGGGCGAAATTTGAAGAACTGACGAGGGATCTGCTTGACAGAACAGTACAGCCTGTACGCACCGCTCTAAAAGATGCAGGTCTGCAGCCGTCCGACGTCGACAAGATACTTCTTGTCGGAGGCTCGACACGTATGCCCATGGTCCAGCGCAAAGTCAAAGAGCTGCTAAACAAAGAACCTACAAAAGGGATCAATCCGGATGAATGCGTAGCAGTCGGAGCAGCTATCCAGGGAGCAATACTTTCCGGAGAGCACAAGGGCATAGTCCTTGTAGACGTAACGCCTCTCTCTCTGGGACTTGAGACTCTTGGCGGAGTATTTACCAAGATCATAGAGAAAAACAGCGCCATCCCTGTCTCCAAGAGCCAGGTATTCACGACGGCTGCCGATAACCAACCTCAGGTCGAGATACATGTCCTTCAAGGAGAAAGAGCCATGGCAGGTGACAACGTTTCGCTTGGAAGATTTTTCCTTGACGGCATAGCTCCTTCCCGAAGGGGTATCCCTCAAATAGAGGTGACTTTTGACATCGACGCAAACGGTATAGTCAACGTGTCTGCGAAGGACAATGCTACAGGTAAAGTGCAGAATATTACCATACAGTCCTCCAGGCTTACCGAGGAAGAGATAAAAAAAATGCGCCACGATGCCGAGATGAACGAGGGGGAAGACAAGAAAAAGAAAGAGCTTGTTGAAGCCCGTAACGAGGGAGACAGTGCCGCATACAATGCTGAAAATTCCCTTAAGGAGCTTGGCGACGACGTTACATCTGAAGAAAAAACAGTTGTTGACGAAAAGATCAAAGCGCTGAGAGATCTTCTGACAAGCGAAGATGCGTCGGCGATAAAATCTGCCATTGAAGCTCTTATGAACGCGATGCACCCGATCTCACAGAAAGCATATGCAAAAGCTCAGACAGCACAGGAAGGTCCGGCGGATACGCAGGAAAATACCGACAATGTAGACTCAAACGACGGAACTACTGTAGATGCCGAGTTCCATGAAGATGACAGTAAATAACGCGAGGTGAGGCGCTGATGGCTGCTCCCGGTAAAAAAGACTATTACGAAATATTGGGTGTTGGACGGGGAGCCTCGGCCGACGAAATAAAGAAAGCATATCGTAAGCTTACCCGGAAATATCATCCTGACGCAAACCCGGGAAATACTGAGGCAGAGAAAAAGTACAAAGAGATAAATGAGGCTAACGAAGCCCTCAGCGATCCCCAGAAAAGGTCTCAGTACGATCAGTTTGGATATGTGGGCGACATGCCGCCCGGAGGCGGCTTCGATGGTACCGGTTTCGGAGGAGCAGATTTTGGTGACCTCTTCGGAGATCTCTTTGGAAGAGCTTCTGCGGGATCCGGCAGGCGCTCTGCTGATCCAAACGCCCCGCGCAGGGGCAATGATCTTGAATACACCATGCAGATCTCTCTTGAGGATGCATTCAGGGGCGTCACCAAAAAGATCGAGGTCCCGCGTCTTGAGACATGTCCTCACTGCAAAGGAAACGGAGCGGAACCCGGCACTAAGATCGAAACATGCCCAACATGCGGTGGACGCGGACAGGTGCAGCAGACCGTCAACACACCTTTTGGACAGATGGCTCAGGTCACTGCCTGTCCGACCTGTAATGGCAAAGGCAAAATAATAAAGACGCCCTGCAGGGAATGCAGAGGACAGGGACGTGTGCGAAAACAGCATTCCGTTGATGTGAAGATCCCTGCCGGAATAGACACCGGAATAAGACTCAGGGTCTCCAGCCAGGGAGAAGCAGGTATCAACGGAGGACCTTCGGGGGATCTCTTTCTCCTCATCGAGGTAAAACCCGACAGGAGGTTCCAGCGCAAGGGCGACGACCTGAATACGGCCGTCGATATACAGTATCCTCAGGCGGCATTGGGATGCGAAGTTAAAATTGAGACTTTTGACGGTTTTGAGACTTTGGATATCCCTGCCGGTACACAGCCCGGATCAAAACTTCGCATAAAGGGCAGAGGAATGCCCCGTATGCGCGGAAAGGGCAGCGGCGACATGAATATCCTTGTAAGGGTCGGTATAAGCAAAAACCCATCTGTAAAGGAAAGGGAACTGCTGGAACAGATCGCAAAAGAAATGAAGGTAACTGTAAAGAACAAAGATGGATCCTCTAATAAGATCAAGCGATAAGAATAAATTAAATTCAGAGCATTACACAATAAAACCGGCCTTTCTGTTTTCAGAAAGGCCGGTTTTGTCTTTATAAGAATTTACTAACAATTTTGTCTTTACATATCCAATTATGGATTATAGAATAATCAAAGCTAATTAATTACTTTCTTGGTATTTTTCCCATTCTTGTATTATCATAGCTGTATAACTGACTGGAGGTGAGGCACGAGCAGTAAGTTCTGGAATCACTCGGCAATTCTGTTTGTATCCGAAATATTTCCACAACATTATTGGAGGTGCGTATATTGAAGAAGATCCTTACAGTTATGACAGTTATTATTATTCTTTGCGCCGCAGGTACGGCATTCGCAGCAGATCCTATCAAAGTTGGATATCTGGCAGCCCTTACAGGCGACTACGCCGCATATGGAACTACAGAAGTCAACATGGCTAAAATGGTAGTCGGCGATGTAAACGCCAAAGGCGGAGTTCTCGGCCGTCAGCTCGAACTTGTAATATATGATACAAAGACACGCAACGAAGACGCGGTCAACGCTGTCCGCCGCATGATCGAAAGTGACAAAGTTGTTGCTATCATTGGAGCTAACTCAAGCGGTATCAACATTGCAACAGCGCCGATCGTCGACAAGGGGAAGACTCCTCAGATATCAACTGTCGGGACTAACCCGCTCGTTACGGTGGACAGCAAGGGCAAAGTCCGCCCCTATTCCTTCCGTATCTGCTTCACAGACCCCTATCAGGGAGCACTTGCTGCAGAGCTTGCAATGACCACCCTTAATAAGGACAAAGCTGCTGTCCTTTACAACGTAGGTTCTGACTATGCTCATGGACTCAGAGAGTTTTTTGTGAAAAACTACACCGGTCTGAAGGGCAAAATTGTAGCAGACGAAGGTTATCGTGAAACAGACGTTGACTTCCGTGCACAGCTGACAAAGGTAAAGGGTTCAGGCGCCAACGTACTATTCCTGCCTGGAATGGGCAAGGATATGGCCCTGATCATCAAACAGGCAAAAGAGCTTGGTCTTAGCGATGTCGTAATAATCGGCGGTGACGGATACGGTGAGTTTATGAACGAGATCGCCGGAGATGCGATGAAGGGCACCTACTGGGTCAACCATACATACCTTGAAGATCCCATCATGGCCCCTATTTTTGCCCGTTACAAGAAAGTATATAAAGATGATTGTAAGGAATTTGTAAACGGTACAATGGCATATGACGCTACATACTGGCTAGTAGACGCTATCAAGCGTGCCGGTAAGGCAGAAGGTCCTGCGATCGCAAAAGCGCTTGAATCGACAAAAGGCCTCAAGCTCAACCATGCAACACTGACTATCAATCCCAAGGACCACAACCCGCTCAACAAAGCAGGCGTAATCCTTAAGGTCGGCGATGATCTTAAGGCTGCATTCTTCAGGAAAGTAGAGCCCAAATAATTTAACTTGATGCTATTCCATGCGGGCTTGGGGAATATATTCCTCAAGCCCGTTCAGGCCCACATGACAGGTTCTGAAAACTGGTCAAGAACCAGAGAGACAGAGGTGTTTTAAATTGGACATGGTAATCCAGCAAGTCATTAACGGCCTTTCTCTTGGGTCAGTGTACGCCTTGATTGCGGTTGGTTACTCATTAGTTTATTCTGTCCTTCTTTTTTCTAATTTTGCGCATGGAGGTTTTCTGGTTATTGGAGGTTATATATGCTATTTCGCCTTAAAGGGTGCGGGGATGAACATCTGGACAGCCTCTTTCGTTGCGTTGATCGGCGCCGGAGTTTCGGCTGTGATAGTTGAACGTCTTGCATACAAACCGATCCGCGAACGTACCCCTATTACCCTTTACATGCTTATTGCTTCAATGGGTATGAGTATAGTTATCGAGAATATTTTCGTAGTTACCGTAGGTGGACGCTTCAGAGCACTTCCTCCGGTAATTCCGACGCAGCCTGTAAATTTCTTTGGACTTGCAACTACGAGCGCTTTTGACCTCCTCTCGCTGGTTACAGCGATAGTTTTTCTTGTAGGCCTTCAGCTCTTCCTTTCAAAAACGAAATGGGGGCTGGCTATCAGGGCGGCTTCTTATAATCTCAGGATCGCCGGGCTCATGGGCGTCAATGTCAACAGACTGATCTCCATAGTCTTTTTCGTGGCCGGACTCCTTGCCGGAGTAGGGGGCATCTTTTTATCTGTCAGATATACACTCTATCCACAGCTTGGAATGATCACCACAAAGGCATTTGTTGCGGCCGTAATCGGAGGACTGGGTTCTCTTCCGGGCGCTGTTGTAGGAAGCCTCATCCTTGGTCTTGCAGAGATGCTGACTGCAGGTTTTATATCCAGTCAGTTCAGAGATCTGGTCGTATTCGGCCTCCTTATCGTCACCCTCATTATCCGTCCCACGGGACTTTTTGGAAAATCCGTGGGCGAGAAAGTGTAGGGATCTGAAATGGATGGTTACACAACCGGCATAATCACTCTGCTTGCCATCAATTGTATAGCCGCTCTGGGAGTCTCTCTCTTTACCGGTTTTACGGGAATCTTCACACTAGGACATGCCGGTTACATGGCGATAGGCGCATATACCGCAGGAATTCTTACTGTACAGTATGAATTTAACTTTATTGGAGCAATAATCGCGGGTGGTATTTTAGCGATGGTCTTTGCCTATCTGATAGGTATACCGACCCTTAAACTTGTAGGTGACTATTATACGATTGCCTCCCTGGGGCTGGGAGAAGCAATAAGACTGGTCATCGAAAACTGGGAAAGCGTGACCAGAGGAGCAAGGGGTTATCCAGGTATAGAGAACTATTCTACTATGCCTGTGGCTCTGACTTTCTTGGTGGTAATGGCTATAGGGATGTTCTTCCTTATAAACAGCAGCTTCGGAAGGGCTTTCAAGGCTTGCAGAGATGATTATGTTGCTGCTTCCCTGCTTGGTTTCAACACCGCAAGGTTCAGGGTCTTCAGTCTTGCCATTTCAGGTTTTTACTGCGGTGTTTCAGGCGCATTGCTCGCCGGATTCATGTCCTTTATACAGCCGGTCATGTTTGACATGGCAAAATCAACGGAACTTGTCTCTATAGTTGTATTTGGCGGACTCGGTTCAATGAGCGGATGTCTTATAGGAACTACCATACTAACCTTGGTGACTGAGATTTTCAGGCCAATATCGCAGTACCGCATGCTCGTTTACGGACTTGTCCTGGTGCTGGTCATGGTACTGAGGCCGGAGGGTATCATGGGTACCAACGAACTTACGAAAGGCTACATAAAAAGCATTCTCTCCCGCAGGAAGAAGATACCTGCTGAGGACGGAGGTGTGCACTGATGTCTGTGATCCTTGAACTAAAAGATGTAAATAAGTCTTTCGGGGGAGTTCAGGCTGTTCAGGACATGTCTTTAGTCATCGAGACAGGTGAACTGGCGGGCCTTATAGGACCCAACGGTGCAGGCAAGACGACCATATTTAATCTTGTCACAGGTGTATACGACGTAACGAGCGGAGAGATAGAATTCAAGGGGAAAAATATAAACAGACTTAAGACTTATGAGGTCATCAGTCTGGGTGTAGCAAGAACGTTCCAGAACCTCAGGCTTTTCGCCGCATCCTCTGTACTTGATAACGTCATGACTGCGGCACAGCAGCATTATAAATACAGCTTCTTTGAGGCTGTCAGCCACTTGGGACGCTGGAAAAGCATGGAAAAAGCGACGAGGGAAGAGAGCATGGAACTTCTTGAGAGGGTTGGTCTGGCTGATCGTGCAAACCAGGCAGCAGGGAACCTTCCATACGGACTTCAAAGGCGTCTGGAAATAGCAAGAGCTATCTCTCTTAGACCGGATCTGTTGCTTCTGGATGAGCCTGCCGCAGGAATGAACGCTGAGGAAGTTGAGCAGCTCAATGAACTGATCAAGCTGGTACACAGCGATTTCAAGCTTACTATACTGCTTATCGAACATCACATGGATATGGTCATGGAGATATGTCCTCATATTATATGCATGAACTTTGGAGCAAAAATTGCTGAAGGTTCTCCGGATGAAATACAGAGTCACCCGGAAGTTCTCAAAGCCTATCTGGGAGAGGAGGAATAGGACAATGGAAGATAAAAGACCTATCCTCTCAGTAAAAAATCTGTCTGTAAATTACGGAGCCATTCAGGCTCTTAAGGGGATCGACCTCGATGTCTATCCTGGTGAGATAGTGGCAGTAATCGGAGCGAACGGTGCAGGAAAATCTACAATGATGAGTGCAATAATGGGAGATGTCCCCAGAGCAGGCGGAGACATACTGCTTGATGGGAAATCTCTGCCATCAAAGAGTTTCCAGGTCGTTACAGCGGGAATAAGCCTTTCCCCGGAGGGAAGAAAAGTATTTGCCCCGCTGACGGTGTATGAAAACCTTCAGATGGGAGCATTCCCTCTTAAAGACCGCAGCCTGGTTTCAGAACAGCTAAAAAAGGTATATCATCTCTTCCCGCGGCTTGAAGAGAGAGAGAACCAATATGCGGGTACGCTGTCGGGCGGAGAGCAGCAGATGCTGGCCATCGGAAGAGCGCTCATGGCCATGCCGAGGGTACTGCTTCTTGACGAACCCTCGCTGGGGCTTGCACCCATAATAATTACTGAGATATTCAAAGAACTTACGGAAGTTAACCAACTGCTTGGAATGACCATCCTGATAGTTGAACAGAATGCAAGAAAGGCGCTCCTGCTTTCCAACAGGGCATATGTTCTGCAGACAGGCAAGATCGTTATGGAGGGAGATTCAAAGGAACTCCTCCATGATCCTGAAATTGAGGAAGCGTATCTGGGAGGAAAGAAAAAATAAACCTTATGGATTTTTAGTTTGGGTCTCGGAAAAAATCAGGGGAGGATCCTGTTCCTTTTTTGGAATTAAGGATCCTCCCCTGTTTATTACTTCGATCACACTGTCTTATTCTATCGAATGTCTGTTGTTACCGATGGTCCTAATGGAGTACAATAAAGTGCGCCTTGAAAGGAGATGGGTTTAATGGAAAAAAATAACAGCTACTGGTGGTATATAACTTTATCAGCTGATGACGGGCAAGAGGAAATACTTTTTTCTATAGCTGACATTTCAGGGAGCATCGGTACTGAGCTCCAGGAACTTCCTTCAGGAGGCATCAGGTTAAGGGCATACTACAGAAGCAGTGAAAACCTGCACTTTTATAAAGCAAAACTTCTTTATGCCATGAAGGAATGGAACAATATCAAAATAGATGATTTCGGGAAAATAGAAAACCAGCCGTGGAATGTTGCTGCAGAGGAGGCTTTTCCTCCGCTGCCTGTAGGAAAATCTATGGTGGTGCTTGCACCCTGGCATAAGGGAACTGAGCCCAAAGGACTCATTCCTCTTTACATAAATCCCGGGAGCGCTTTTGGAACGGGTTATCACGAGAGCACCCAGATAGTTCTTGAGCTGATGGAACATTTTGTAAAGCCCGGGATGACAACGGCCGATATTGGCACCGGCTCCGGAATACTAACGATATGCGCAGTAAAATTAGGCGCAGAAAAATCTTATGCACGTGACATAGATCCGGCTGTACTGGAAGAGGTCAATAAAAATTTCGAACTGAACGGATTGGATCCTGCAAAGATCGATCTCGCAACAGGAGATCTCCTTAATGGTTTCAAACATAGGGTAGATTTGCTGACAGCAAATATTCTTCTTGAACCCCTTACAACGATGGTTGGCCAAGTGCCAAAAGTAATCGGAAGAGAGGGCATGGCTATTTTTTCCGGAATGCTGCTTACAGAGAGAGACAGTTTTATCGAGGCTTTGGAAAAAGCAAGAATGGTCATAGTCAAGGAGCATACGAAGGGAGACTGGTGGGGTGTCGCTGCCAAGGCTGCGTCTTGAAAAATGCAGTTACAAAGATGAACGCTGGCTTATAGATCAGGAACAGGCACATCATCTGGTAAGAGTAAGACGCTGTTGCACGGGATCTTTGGCAGAAGGACTGCTTTTGGGCGAAATAGTCCAACTTCGGCTTTTATGTGAGGGAGAACTTGTCTTTGCAGAGGAGTTATCAAGAACTGTAGAGTCAGCTCCATCTATAGAGCTTCATCTGGTCCTGGGACTGCTTAAAAGTGACCAGTTTGATCAGGCGCTTAGATTTGCAGCCGAGACAGGTGTGCATACAATACATCTGTTGACATGTGAACGAAGTGTTCCCAGATATTCCGCCATTAAACTCAAGGGAAAAATGTTACGTTGGGACAAGATCCTTGATGAGGCTACCAGGCAGGCAGGCTCAGCAACTCCGCCTGTGCTCCTGCAGCCGGTAACACTGAAAGAGCTTGATCCTTTTCTTTTACCGGACTGCAGGTTTGCCGCCATGCTCTCTCCCGACGCTGATGTCCTTTCAAAGACACTGATCACGAGTCCTGCAGCGATCGCCATAGGACCGGAGGGAGACTGGTCTCACTCCGAAATAGAACTGTTGCTGGAAAAAAACTTTAAGCCGGTAAACCTGGGCAAAAGGATCCTCAGAGCAAGTACAGCCGTTGCGGTAGCCTGCGGCTGGTTCTCAATGAACTGAGGATGACAGGAGAAATGAACTCTTTAACGGACAAGACATACTCAATACATATACAGGGATGTCGTACCAACCAATATGAAGGAGAGGCCATAGCCGCTTCGCTGGAAAAGGCCGGAGGAATACACTCCACAGACGATCCTGACATTATTGTGATAGTAAGCTGTACCGTAACAGCCGCGGCAGACAGGAAGTGCCGAAAGCTGATCCGTAGAATGAGACGGGAAAATTATAATTCGCTTATCATTGTATGTGGATGTTATGCACAGAGGATGCCTGAATCTGAGAGAAAGACTCTCGGTGTTGATATTTTGATAGGAAACAGAATGAAACACAGAATTTCTGAACTTGCGTCCGACTGGTTTACAAAGAAAGAGATAGGACCATGCCTTTCCATTTTTGACAAAGACATAATGACGGACGAAACCTGGGATAACCTTTTTTTCGACAGACCCAGGCTTCACACCAGGGCATTTCTTAAGGTGCAGGATGGATGCAGCCATTTTTGCAGCTACTGCATAATTCCATATGTGAGAGGAAGACCGGTCTCAAGGGAAGTGGATGAAACGCTTGCCGAGGCTGAGAAGATCGTTCAGTCAGGTTGTCCCGAGATCGTACTTACAGGTGTCCACCTTGGACTGCATGAAGACCTTCCTCTTCTTGTCAGAAGAATAGGTTCTATAAAAGGGCTTAGGAGGCTAAGGTTTGGCTCAATAGAGCCATTTGCTGTTGATGAGAGACTGATCGAGTCGATCGCAGATACAGAGACTTTTTGCAGGCATCTGCATCTTCCGCTGCAGAGCGGTGATGACGGTGTCCTTGCCAATATGAGAAGAGGGTATACGACAAAAGAATTTCATGATGTCACCGATAACATAAGAAACAAGCTGGGTGAAGAAGTACACCTGAGTACAGATCTGATGGTAGGATTTCCGGGTGAGGATGAAGCAGCATTTGAAAACAGCATGCGGTTTATTAATGAGATCGGTTTTGGGAAGATGCACATTTTCAATTATTCCCCCAGGGAGGGTACAGCTGCAGCAAGGATTACCTGTCCGCCAGAAAAAGAAGTCAAGAAAAGGCTCCAAAAGGCTCACATGGTAGCGGACGCTCTTCATAGGGATTACTGTTCAAGATGGATCGACAAAGATGTTGAGATCCTTGTTGAGCAAAAAGCAAATGATATTGTACGCGGCCTTACCCGTAACTATATAAGAGTCGAGGCTCTTTTTGAAAATGCAGAAATAGGTGAAGAGATCCATGTTACGGCTAAGAAATATATAAATGGAATTTTGACATCAGACCTTGGATCAAAATGTTCTCCGGGTGATCCCGAATTCCCGGGATTTTTGTAACTGACCGCTTGTATCGAATTCAATAGTACGATACAATGATATGGTGTTTATCCCCCACTGCACATATGTTTTCATGTTTTGTGAGTGGCCGAGAAAGGGGGGAATGTAGGTGACCACCGTAACCAGACGAGATAACGAGTCGATAGAGGATGCGCTGAAACGTTTTAAGCGTGAACTTCGGAAGGTGGGCGTGCTTCGTGAAGCAAAGAAGCATGAGCATTACGAAAAACCCAGCGAAATCAAGAAACGTAAGAAGGCTGAAATGGCCCGAAACAAAGGCAGGAAGGCTGATTATTAGTTATGTCCGATCTTGAACTGAAGATCCAGAACGATCTGGTCTATGCAATGAAAAAGAGGGACGAACTAAGGCTCTCTGTCCTCAGGATGCTGAAATCTGCGATACAGATGGCTCAGATCGAAAAAGGCAGGGATCTTCCCCTTACAGACGATGAAGTCTTTGTTATCGTTCGGAGACTTATTAAACAGCGGAATGAAGCAGCAGAAATGTACAAGTCAGGTGGTGCACATGACAGAGCTGAAAGCGAGCTTGATGAGGCCAAAATCCTTGATTCTTATCAACCCGAACAGCTTTCTGACGAAGAGATAGAAAAAATTGTAATTGAGATCTCAACTCAGGTCGGTGCGTCAGGCCCGAAGGATATGGGCAAAGTCATGGGCAAAGTTGTAGCTGCTGTTAAAGGCCGTGCAGAAGGCGGAAGAATAAAAGAACTGGTCCTGAAACACCTTTCTTGAAAGTCATAAACCAGAAGAACAAATAAAAATGCCGGGCGAAAGTTCGGCATTTTTTCGTGTTTTGGGAGATAATAGCAGGACAAGAATCGTTTTCTGAACTTTTCGGTAGTTGAAAGGAGTGTTATATATGAAAACTTATAATATACCCTTGGTCCCAGGTCCGGTCTCTGTGCCGGTCAAATTTAGAGAAGCCTATCTGACAGATTTTGGGAGCTCTGATCTGGAAAAAGATTTCTATGATCTGCTCAAAGAGAACCAGGGATTACTCAAAAAAATATTAAATACAGAAAACAGTGTGACCATCCAGTCGGGAGAAGCGATGCTCGTCCTTTGGGGCGCCCTTAAAAGTACAGTTAAACCGAAAGACAGGGTGCTGGCACTTTCGAACGGACTTTTTGGCCATGGTCTTGGTGAGATGGCAGGGTCCCTGGGAGCGGAAGTAAGATATATCGAGGCTGCGGACGGCAGTTTTATTGATGAAGATATCCTCGAACGGGAACTTATCTCTTTCAGGCCTGATTTTGTGACTGCGGTCCACTGCGAAACTCCCAGTGGTCTGCTCAACCCCATAGGAGAAATAGCCCCGATGATAAAAGAGAGCGGGGCCCTCTTCTGTGTGGATTTTGTGGCAAGTGCCGCCGGAACAGATGTCAGGGTCGATGAGTGGGGAATAGATCTTGGGCTTCTGGGCAGCCAGAAATGCCTTTCACTGCTGCCTGACCTTTCTGTCTTGACAATGAGCGAAAGAGCATGGAGAGCAGCCGAAAGGGTAAATTACTTCGGTTACGACGCAGTGCTCCCATGGAGGAATGCGGAAGATAAAATGGAAATGCCCTGTACTCACAACTGGCACGCTAATGCTGCAATGAACTTATCTCTGCGGTCGCTGCTTGAAGAGGGACTCGAAAATTCCTTCAGAAGACACAGAGAGGTTGCAGAATATTGCCGTTCAAGGATCTCAGAGATGGGTCTTGAGCTGTATGCAAAAGAGATCAAACTCGCATCTCCTACAGTTACTGCGGTGAAAGTTCCTTTCGGGTGGACCTGGACGCAGCTGGACAGATCTCTGAGAGAGCAGGGAATGGCTGTAGGCGGAAGCTACGGTCTTCTTGCAGGTAAGGTCTTCAGGATAGGCCATATGGGGTCACAGGCAGACAAGCAGCTTGTTGAAAAAGGAATGGACGTCCTTGAAAAAGTGTTGAACAAATAATATCGAACTCGAAATACATTTGATTGATCAATTAAAAAGGGGTTTTAACAAGCCCGTTTTTAATTTCCTAACTCAATAAATTATTTTTCGAATATTTGTTGAAACATGAAAAATTCTTTTCTCCCAATCTTTCTTTTTTATCATTCTCAATCACCACAGATAGTGTTATACTAAAAAAACTGTTATATATAGTGTCAGGGGGAATAATTATGCGCTGTCCGGTCTGCGGTGCGCTTGAAACAAGGGTAATTGAAACGAGAAGTGCCGGCGACGGAAGGGTAAACCGGAGAAGGCGCGAATGCCCGGAGTGCCAGAATCGTTTTACTACTTACGAGAGGCTTGAGGAGAAGAACTACCTTTGGGTCGTTAAGAAAGACGGCAGCAGGGAGGCCTTTGACAGAGACAAATTAATGAAAGGACTCCAGAGGGCATGCGAGAAACTGTCCGTTCCCCTTGAAAGGATAGAAGAGGCCGTTTCAAACATCGAGTCTAGGGTTCGTGGAAGGGGACAGGGAGAAGTCTCGACTTCTTTTATAGGTGAATATGCTGCGGAAGAGCTGAGGAAGATAGATAAAGTCGCATATGTCAGGTTCGCCTCAGTTTACAGAGAATTTACAGATATCTCCAGCTTTACACATGAAATAGCAAAATTACTGGAGGACAAGGAGGCACATCGTAATGGCAAATAACGCATTACATGAATCAGGGTCATTTTTCGGAAAACAGGGAAAGATCTTTGAAAAACAGGGGGAGTCTACAGACCTTGCTCTAATGGTCGATGCGCTTGCCCAGGAAGAAAGCACACCCTGGGATGCAAGCAGGATAAGGGATGCTCTTATAATCGAAACCGGAGTTGATCCTGCTACTGCCGAAGGGATAGCTCTCGAAGTCGAAGAGGAACTGCTCAGGCTTGAAAGAAGCCATGTTACAACAACGATCATCCGTGAAATGGTCAATGTCAAGCTTTTCCAGAGAGGTCTGGGAGCAAAACTGGCGGACCACAGCAGGATAGGTCTGCCTGTTCATGACCTTGAAAAGATGATGCTGACTAAAAATAAAGAGAACAGCAATACGAGCCATAATCCTGAATCTATAAATCTTTCCATAGCGGAGATGGTACTCAAAGAGTACGCTCTCACAAAGGTTTTTACTAAAGACATAGCAGAAGCACATCTTAAGGGAGACATACATCTCCATGATCTTGGGATGGTCAACCGTCCTTATTGTTCAGGGCAGAGCGTTGCATATGTAGCCCGTTACGGTCTTAATATCCCTTCGATAACAAGCGTCTCTAAGCCTGCTAAGCACGCGGATGTGCTTCTTGCACATATACTCAAGATGACTTCCGTTCTGCAGAATCATTTTGCAGGAGCTATAGGCTGGGATGCTATAAACATGTACTTTGCGCCTTATCTGGTTGGATGGACATACGAAGAACTGAAGCAGCTTTCACAGCAGCTGATCTTTGAATTCAACCAGCTGGCCGGTGGCAGAGGCGGTCAGGTGGCATTTACAGATATTAATCTGTATTATGAGATCCCTAACCATTTCAGGGATGTTCCCGCTATAGGTCCCGGCGGAAAATTCACGGGAAAGACCTATGCTGATTACGATGCCGAGTCAAAGCTGTTCCTCAAAGCTCTCTTCGATGTATTTATGGGCGGTGACAGCAGGGGACAGCCTTTCTTCTTCCCCAAACCGCTGCTCCACATCACGGATTATTTTTTCAAAGAGCCGGGATGGGAAGACTTCCTGGAACAGGCCTGTGAGCTTTCTTCAGAAAAGGGCAACACTTACTTTGTCTTTGACCGTGGAGGTGTTGCAAAGCTTTCGGAATGCTGCAGGCTCTCTTTCGAGCTGACTCCCGAGGATCTGGCTGAGGCAAAACACCCATGGAAGATGCGTTACTGCGCTCTTCAAAACGTCACATTAAATCTCCCAAGAGCAGCATACAGGTGTAATGGTGACGAAGAGGCTCTTTTTGAGATAATTGACGAAGAGATGGAGCTGGCTGCGAAAGCGCACCTCCAGAAACGCGCTTTTATAAAGAGCATTCTTGACCTTGGACTGCATGGTCCTTTGGCAGCCCTATGTGTCTCACATGATGACGAAGGCTATCTTAGAATGAGAAAGGCCAGTCACTTAATAGGTATACTTGGTCTAAATGAAATGGTAGAGGCTGTTACAGGAAGCCAGCTCCATGAGAGTGAACATGCCGAACAGCTGGGCAAAGCGGTTATACAGTATATGGATCTCAAGTGTCAGCAGCTGTCGGAAAAACTTGGACTTAAGATCGTTCTTGAGCAGACCCCGGCGGAAAGCACAGCGCTTCGTTTTGCGAAGCTCGACCTGCGGGCCTATCCTGATGTCGCCCGAAAGTATATTAAAGGCAATTTCGAAACAGGCGAGATATATTACACGAACAGCACGCACCTTAATTACAAACTGGTACAGGACCCAATAGACAAAGTGACTCGTGAAGGCGAGCTTCATCCTATGATAAAGGCCGGCGCTATCACCCATGTCTGGATGGGTGAACATAAACCGGATCCCAAGGCTCTTGCTTCGTTTGTCGTTAAGACATTCAGACATTCAGAAAACGCCCAGGTAGCATTCAGCCCGGAATTTACCATCTGCAACGAATGCAACCATATCGAGAGAGGGCTTTCTGATTCCTGTTCGAGATGCGGCTCAGAAGATGTTGACGGTATCACAAGAGTCACCGGATATTTTACAAGGACTTCGTCCTGGAATGCCGGTAAAAGGGGTGAACTAAAAGATAGATCAAGAGGCCCTGTAAAGGCTCCGGCATGATCGTTCGGAAAGATATGGCAGGATATAGTGCGGGGGGATACCTCCCCGCATCTTTTTTAGACTGGGACGGGCACGTATCGGCAGTAGTCTTTACCTCCGGTTGTAATTTCAGATGCCCCTGGTGTCACAACAGCGAACTTGTCCTTCAAAAGACTGACATGATCGACATTGATTTTATTATCGATGACATCTGCAAAAGAAAAAAATTTCTTGACGGAGTAGTCATAACCGGAGGAGAGCCCTGTTTGTGGGAGGGGCTGTTTGATTTCCTAAGGATGATGAAAGAGTTGAAAATAAGTGTAAAGCTTGACACTAACGGATCAATGCCCGACGTGCTGGAAAAAGTGCTTGAAGAGGGACTAACGGATCACGTTGCAATGGATGTGAAAGCACCTCTTAACAAGGTGGCTCTTAAGAGAGTAACAGGTGTTGATGTTGATCCCGAGAAGATAAGGAAAAGTATCGATATCATAAAAAGTTTAGTTCCTGCTTATGAATTCAGGACTACTTTCATAGAGAGTCTGCTTACGATCGATGATATGATCGAGATAAGAAAAGAACTGGAAGATGACGATCATTGGATAATACAGCCTTTCAGGCCGGTCAACTGTCTTGATCCCGGTTATTGCGCATTTCCTGCTGCAGATGCAGAGAAACTGAGGCAAAAATTCCCCGGCATAAAGGTGAGAGGATAACGGTCCGGTTTATATCGATATAATGAAAAAAATCATTTAATGAGTTATAATTATCGGCGCATAACCACAATTTTTACGGCTTCAGCAATCTAAAAATCCAGTTGAGAAGAGGGTGTTCTGCAGTGAAGTTAACAAAGAAAATTTTAGTGGCTTTTTGTATCGTACTGGTCATGGCCGGGATGGCAATGGCAGCGGATACGGTGAAAATTGGAGTTTACCTCCCTGTAACAGGAGGAAACGCCATCGGAGGACAGCTTGAACTTGATGGAGTGAAACTGGCTCACAAGGAAGCCCCAACAGTGTTGGGCAAAAAAGTCGTGATCATATTCGTTGACAACAAGAGCGACAAAGTTGAAGCAGCCAATGCAGTCAAGAGACTTGTCGACAAAGAGAAAGTCAACGCCATAATAGGCACATATGGTTCTTCTCTTGCCATGGCCGGAGGAGAAGTTGCAGAGAAGGCGCGCATCCCGATGGTAGGCACTTCCTGCACCAATCCGCTCGTCACTATGGGCAAAAAATACGTTTTCCGAGTTTGCTTTATTGACCCCTTCCAGGGAGCCGGCGCTGCCGCTTTTGCGAAGGAAGAGCTTAAAGCCAAGACTGCAGCCTGCCTCATCGAAGTCACAGAGGACTACAGTGTTGGACTTGCATCATTCTTTGAGCGTAATTTCACTAAAAACGGCGGTAAAATAGTTTCAAAGCTCAACTATCAGAAGGGCGACCAGGATTTTACAGCCCAGCTGACAGAGATCATCAGCAAAAAGCCCGATGTCCTTTACATCCCTGCCAACTTTGCCGAAGGTGCGATCATCATGCGCCAGGCCAGAGAACTTGGTGCCAAGTTCAAAATCCTTGGCGGCGATGCCATGGATAACCCCGAAATAGTCAAAATCGGCGGAGATTCTGTCGAAGGCTTCAGCTATACCACATTTGCATATGCTCCTGAAATGCCCAACATGAGCCCCATAGCCAAGAAATTCACAGAAAACTGGAAGAAGGCTTACCCGGACAAAGATCCGAACGCACTCACAGCTTGCGGTTATGACAGCTACATGCTTATCCTTGACGCTATCAAGCGCGCGAACAGCGATGATCCAGAGAAGATAACAGCAGCCATAGCAGCTACAAAGAACTTCCCCGGAGTCACCGGAAACACTACGATCAACGCTTCTCATGATGCAGAGAAATCTGTCGGTATAATGCAGATCAAAAATGGGAAGAGGATCTTCCTTACTGTAGTAGAACCTAAATAAATTCTAATGACTTAAGCTCCTAAAACAAGGGGAGGGGATACCCCCTCCCCTTGTTCGAGAGCGGGGAGAATAGTTATGACTTTTGATATGTTTATTCAGCACGCATTCAACGCGTTGACGCTGGGAAGTCTCTATGGACTTATCGCAATAGGCTATACGATGGTGTACGGTATTCTCAGGCTTATTAATTTTGCACATGGCGACATCTTTATGATAAGCGCCTATTTTGTTTTCTTTGCGATCACCCTCCTTCATCTTCCATGGGTAGTCGCGGTTATCCTCTCTATTGCAGGAACTGCCCTTTTCGGTGTATTGGTAGACCGGATCGCCTACAGACCCTTAAGAGATGCTCCGAGGATATCTGCTCTTATAAGTGCAATAGGAGTCTCATTTTTTATTGAAAATATGTGCCTGGTCCTCTTTTCGGGAGTTCCCAAACCGATGCCCAGGCTTGAAATGCTTGTAACAGTAATGCAGTTTGGCAATATAAGGATCCTTCCCCTTGCAATATTCGTCCCTGTATGTTCTTTCCTGCTTGTCGCAGGACTTATTTGGGTGCTTTATAGGACCTCTCCCGGATTAGCTATGCGGGCGATATCAAAAGACATAGAGACTACACGTCTCATGGGAGTGAGAGTGGACAGGATAATAGCTCTCACATTTGCCATAGGTTCAGCCCTTGCTGCGGCAGCAGGGATAATGTGGGCGCTCAGGTATCCGCAGATACATCCTTTTATGGGGGTATTCCCGGGATTTAAGGCCTTTATAGCAGCAGTATTAGGTGGCATCGGTTCTGTTCAGGGAGCAATGGTGGGCGGGCTTTTGCTCGGTTTCTTAGAGATCATGATAATTGCTTTCTTCCCGGAACTTTCGGGTTACAGGGATGCTTTTGCATTTGTGCTGCTAATAATGATACTTTTTGTTAAACCTACCGGGCTCATGGGTGAAAAACTGGAGGACAAGATATGATGGAGAAAAAAACAAAAGTCATTCTGAACCTCCTTTTAACGCTTCTGCTTGTGCTTTTTCTGTGGTGGGCGCATGGTAATCTGGACGGCTACAAGATCCAGATCCTTAACCTGATCGCTGTGAATGCGATCCTCGCGCTCAGCCTAAACCTTATCTACGGTTTTACAGGGATGTTTTCGCTGGGTCATGCAGGTTTTATGGCTATAGGCGCCTATGTCAGCGCCATTCTTATCATTCCTGTAGCACAGAAGGAGATGATGTACATACTGGAGCCCATAATCTGGCCCTTCTCTGTACTCCAGGCTCCATTTTTTATCTCTGTCCTCGCAGGCGGACTTATCGCAGCTCTTCTTGGTCTTCTGATCGCGCTTCCGGTACTTCGCCTTGGCGGAGACTACCTTGGAATTGCTACTCTTGGCTTTGCTGAGATAATCAGAGTCGTCTTTACAAATATTACTCCGGTCACAAACGGAGCACTGGGGTTAAAAGGAATACCCTCATATGCCAATCTTGGCTGGAATTATTTCTGGTGTCTCCTGACTTTTTTTGTGATCGTAAAACTCTTGTCAAGCAATTTCGGCAACTGTCTGAAAGCTATTCGTGACGATGAAGTCGCTGCAAAAGCGATGGGAATAAACACCTTCAAGTGCAGAGCAATATCTTTTGCTGTAGGTGCTTTTTTCGCAGGAGTCGGGGGGGCACTGATGGGAAGCCTGATAACTACGATCGACCCAAAGATGTTCAACTTCCAGCTGACATTCAACATCCTTATGGTCGTTGTCGCAGGAGGACTGGGTTCAATTACCGGTTCAATGGTAGGGGCGGTCGTGATAACAGTACTTCTTGAATGGCTCAGGTTTGTGGAAGACACGATTGAGATCGGATCTTTCGTACTTGTAGGCATTCCCGGCATGAGGATGGTAATATTCTCACTCGTACTTCTTTTAATTATCCTATACCGCAGGGAAGGGATAATCGGAGGGTATGAATTCAGCTGGGACAGCGTGACCAGGCTATTTGGCAGAAATAAGGGGGACGAATAGATGGGCAGATCCGTTCTCAGGACAGAAAATGTTACGATAAGATTTGGCGGACTGACCGCAGTTGGTGACTTCAACATAGATATCGAAGAGGGAAGCATCTCCAGTCTGATAGGCCCCAACGGAGCGGGTAAAACCACCTGTTTCAACATAATAACCGGCTTTTACACTCCTACGGAGGGGAAAGTCATATTCATGGATAATGATATTACCGGCATGAAGCCTCATGATGTCTGTAAGGTTGGGATAGCAAGGACGTTCCAGAATATAAGGCTATTTGCGGGAGGCACAGTTCTGCAGAATGTAATGACCGCCTGCTGGGTGCGTCAGAAATCACCCTGGTGGACCGCACCACTTATGCTTCCCGGTTTTATCAGGGAAGAGCGCGAGATAAGGGAAAAGTCAATGGAACTGCTCAACGCAGTCGGGTTAGGCCATCTCTCAAAAGAGATAGCCACAGGGTTGCCATATGGAGCTCAAAGAAGGCTTGAGATAGCAAGGGCGCTTGCGACGGAACCCAAGCTGCTTTTGCTTGATGAACCTGCGGCAGGCATGAATCCCCAGGAAAGCCGGGAACTGATGAATTTTATAAGGCAGATAAGAGATAAATTCCATCTTACCATTTTCCTGATAGAACATGACATGAAGGTAGTCATGGGAATATCTGAATGGATCAGGGTCCTTGACTACGGTCAGCTTATTGCCGAGGGAACTCCGACTGAGATCCGCTCGAACTGTAAAGTTATCGAGGCATACCTCGGAAAGGAGGCCGTTGTCTGTGCTGAAAATTGAAAATCTTAATGTCCGTTACGGAGGTATCCATGCTATCCGGGGCATATCGCTTGAAGTTCCCATCGGTAAGATCGTTACGCTGATCGGAGCAAACGGAGCAGGAAAAAGCAGTACTCTGAGGGCTGTGGCCGGGCTGATCAAGAACAAAACGGGAAGCATCTCATGGAAAGGCAAAAACATTTTTGGTCTTTTGCCTGAGGAGATACTTATCTCCGGTGTCGCGTTGTGCCCCGAAGGCCGCCGGATATTCCCCCAGCTTACAGTTCTCGAAAATCTTAAGCTTGGCGGTTACTCACGTAAAGATAAATCAGGACTTGAAAGGTCAATAGAGAGAGCATTCAAGCTATTCCCCAGACTTAAAGAGAGAGTCTGGCAAAAGGGCGGGACCCTTTCAGGAGGGGAACAGCAGATGCTTGCACTTGCAAGGGCTCTGATGAGCGATCCTCAACTGATAATGATGGACGAGCCGTCACTCGGACTGGCACCACTCTTAGTTCAAGAGGTCTTTGAAATAATTAGGGAGATCAACAAAGAGGGCAAGACGATACTTCTTGTTGAACAGAACGCATTTGGAGCCTTGAATGTCGCAGATTACGCATATGTCCTGGAGGTCGGTGTGATCACCCTCGAGGGCAAAGGCAAGGACCTGCTGAAAGACAAACGTGTAATAGATGCCTACCT
>JAAZCN010000221.1 GCA_012513245.1 Synergistaceae bacterium
CGTGAGGCTATTGAACCTGTCGTTGCCCAGATAGAGGAAACGATACGCTCCGCGGTAGAACATACGCCACCTGAGCTTGTAAGAGATATCGTGGACCAGGGCATAGTACTTTCAGGAGGGACAGCTTTTTTGAGAGGGCTCAGTCTGCGTTTCTCCGATGCTCTTAATGTACCTGTTCATGTCGCAGAGCAGCCGCTCTTTTCTGTAGCACTAGGACTTGGTAAAATTTTGGAGACCCCCAGAGAGAAGAGCAAAGTATCAATAACGATAGACAGACAGGGCAGCTGACATAGATTGCCCTGCTTTTTCAGTAGTAATTTGGAGGTGCTGTCGGAATGAATATTCTGGACAGAGAGCTTAAGCCATGGCTGCACGGAGTAATATCCGTGCTGTTGGGCTTTTGTGTCCTTTGGATCATGATCACATTCCCTGAACTGCATTACACTTTTGTAGACGGTGTAAACAACATCCTCTATTATCCCGAAAAACCTGCCATGGAATTGAGAAACATAGTGAAATACAGCAGCAACTGGGTGCTTGAGAGATCCAGCCTTCAGGAAAGGGTCACTAAACTTGAACTTGCCAACAGAGCTATGTCCGAAGAGCTTCAGAGATCCGGCATAAAAGTCCCCGTTTTAAAAGAGAGTAATGTTACGGCAAAGATAACGCTTCGCTACCCCGATGACTGGTGGCATGGATTCAGGATCGACAAAGGTATCAGGGACGGAATAAAAGAGGGCGCAGCAGTAACCTCGGAAGGTTTTCTGATAGGTCGTGTAATAAGGGTGGACCGGAACTACTCCTGGGTGCAGATGATAACATCTTCCTCCTTTCTTATTGCTGCGGCAGTTGACGAGACGCGTGACCTGGGAGTTATAAACGGTGATGACAGAGGAAACCTTACCCTTCTCTATGTTCCTGAGGATAGACAGCTAAAGAACGGGATGGGAGTCTCAACATCGCTCATGGGCAAGCACGTGCCGCCCGGGATCCCTATAGGGACCATAATAGGTGCCAAAGAGAGCAAAGATGGTTTTCAGCCGATAAGGATCCAGGCCGGAGCCCACCTTACGCAGCTTTACAGCGTTGAAGTCTATTCAGGCGGAGATAACAAATAATGATATATCTGATGGCTGTATGGTTGTTACAGGATTTTATCCAGGTATTTTTAATGGGCTTTTTTATTGTGCCCAATATTTTTTTGATGCTGCTGTTGCTGATGTCCCTTCTGCCCGCGACCAGGAAAGAGAAGCAGATAATTTTCATTTGGGCTGCTTTTGCAGGAGGGTTGATATGGGATTTCAGGTGGACGAACCTTCCGGGGCTGACAGCGGCTTTGGATGCAGGAATTGTCGCTGCTTCATGTTTTCTATGGTATAAAATACCGGTCCAGGGCAGGACAACGATCTTTTTTACATCTATACTCATTGCTTCGATCCTATTTTCAGGATTTGCTCATTTTGGATTATGGACAATACCAAGTCAGGTAGCCTTAAGGCAGTTTTTCGTTCAACAGCTTTTAGGCGTACCGCTTGTAATAGTATTCTCACTGATCTACTGGAAGGCCTCAGACAGGCATGTCTAACAAGCAAGCCCGGTTCAGCATTGACAGAAGGATAAGGTTCCTTCAGCTTATAATATTGTTCACAGTTGCCCTGCTGCTCATGAGCCTGTTTTTTTTCCAGATAATCAAGGCAAACGAGTATGTAAGGCTGGCGTCTCAGAACAGGCTCAGAATTATAAGAATGACGCCGCCAAGAGGTACTATCACAGATTCCAAAGGAGCGCCCCTTGCAGTTAATGTCAGGACTTTCAGTGTTAACGGATATCCGGTCGATCTTCAGCGGGAAGGGAGTATTAAACTGGTTTCGTCGCTCCTTATGAGAAACGGGATCCCGATAAACGAAGAAGAACTGAAAAAGCTTATAGAAAAACAGTACTCCGCACCTTACCGTGCAATAACAGTCGCATCTAACCTTACTTTTGCCCAGGCCGCGGAACTGATCACAGACAAAGATTTTAGTGAAGCTTTATTTCTCACCCCTGTCTGGAAGAGGACATATCCGGCGGGGAATTTTACTGCCCACGTAGTGGGCTATGTTGCAGAGATAACCAAAGATGAACTGGAAGCAAGAAAGGACAGTTTATACCGCGGAGGCGATATGATAGGCAAGAACGGGATCGAGGAATGGTATGACGAAGATCTTCAGGGTTTGCCGGGTGAAGAAGTAATAGAAGTAGATGCAAAGGGAAGAAAGCTCAGAGATATATCTTACAGACCCCCGCAAAGGGGCAGCGATACAGTTCTGACTATCGATCTGGCTGCACAGCGTTATGCTGCGGAGCTGATAGGAAACTTCAGGGGGGCAGTCGTTGCTATGGATGTCAACGATGGTTCTGTAAAATGTCTTTATTCATCCCCAAGCTATGACACCAACCCTTTCACATGGGGTATATCAAACAGAGAATGGTCAGCTTTGACGGATCACAAAGAAAGACCCATGATGAACAGAGCGATATCCGGCGGGTATCCTCCTGCATCAACGTTCAAGATAGTCACAGCATCGTCTGTGCTTGAAAATAAAGTTGTTACCACAAGCACAACAGTCAGATGTCCCGGATACTTCGAACTTGGCGACAGGCGTTTCAGATGCTGGCTACGTACAGGACATGGTACGGAGAATATTTTGAGAGCCCTCAGGGATTCCTGCGACGTCTATTTTTATCAGACAGCTACCTGGTTGGGGATAGACAGGCTGATCAAAACCGCCGCAAAATTTGGTGTAGGGGAAAAGACAGGGATAGATCTAATAGGAGAGATATCAGGGACTATAGCCGGACCTGAATGGAAAAAAGAAAGGATCAAAGAAAACTGGTATGGGGGAGACACCGTCAATTATTCGATAGGACAGGGTTACGTTCTTATGACACCTGTACAGCTTCTTAGAGCTTACGCTGCTATAGCTAACGGAGGAAAACTATTGAAACCCAGAATAAACTCCAAAGCAGCACTTGAACACAAAAAGCTTGAAATATCTCCTGAGACCATAAAGATAATACAGGAAGGCCTGCGTGAAGTTACAAGCACGGGTACCGGAAGGCGCTCCAGTTCTTTTGGCATTCAGATCGCAGGCAAGACCGGAACCGCTCAGAACGCTCACGGCGAAGACCATGCATGGTTCGCAGGATATGCTCCGGTAAACGCACCGCGCTACGCAATAGTTGTTATCGCCGAAGCCGGAAAGGGCGGAGCAGCGGTCGCAGGTCCGATCGTTGGAAAAATGCTCAACTTTCTTATAAACGGGAATAAATACGTCGAACCGGTCCCGGTCAAGCCTAAAACAGAATAGAGGTGTATTCGGCAATGATGATCCATCTAAAGGGTATACAGACAGGAATTTTAAGATGTGTAGTTCCTGAGGAACTTAGTGAAAAAAAGATACTTGAAGAATTTGAAGAACTGACTGTAAACGCAAAAAAACTGCTTGAGGGAAGCAGCGTCATAATGGATCTGCAGCGCAGAAACTTTGGAGCTGCGCTAGTTGCAAAGATATGGAAATATTTTATCGAACCTACCGGCTGTTCTGTCATCAGCTGGGCCGTTAGTGATCCCGAGACAGCCTGTGCGCTGGAACAACTGGGAATGGCTGTCGGAGACATTGATAATAAAACAAAGAAGGAAAAACATTCCGGCCGTAAAGGATCCAAGACCCTCCTCTATACAGGAACGCTGCGCGGAGGGCAGAAGATAACGCATGTGGGAGATGTGATAGTTACAGGCCACGTCAACGTCGGATCAGAGGTCTCTGCTGAGGGGCACATCGTTGTGCTGGGAAGACTTAACGGTCTGGCACATGCGGGATTTAAAGGAGACGAAACAGCCTCAGTCTCGGCCAGATCATTCGAATCGGGACAGGTCAGGATCGGGCGCAAGGTAGGACTAATTGATAAAAGTTCTGATATATGGGGTAAAGCTGTTGTAATAACCGTAAACGAAGATGAAGTGCTGCTCACAGAGTGGCCTGCGATATAGGAGGATGAAAGTATGGACTGCAGGATAATAGTCATTACATCGGGCAAAGGCGGTGTAGGAAAAACAACAACTACCGCCAACCTTGCTGTCGCGCTTGCAAAAGAGGGTCATAAAGTTGCAGCGGTCGACGGAGATGTGGGACTCAGGAACCTTGATGTGATAATGGGTCTTGAGAACAGAATAGTATATACACTGGTAGACGTTATCGAGGGTACCTGCCGGCTCAACCAGGCCCTGATAAGGGACAAGAGGATAAATAATCTCTACATGATACCCACGGCACAATCAAGGACCAAGGATGCAGTGACATCAGAGCAGATGATGGAAATATGCAAGCAGCTCAGAAGTGAATTTGATTATGTACTTATAGACAGCCCCGCAGGTATAGAGGCCGGGTTCAGGAATGCCTCGGCAGGTGCTGATGAAGCTCTGGTAGTAACGACTCCTGAAGTTTCAGCAGTAAGGGATGCCGACAGGATCATCGGTTTGCTGGAGTCGATGGAAAAAGCTCCTATCAGCCTAATCATAAACAGGATCAAACCTGACATGGTAAAACGCGGCGATATGCTTGCTGTCCAGGATGTTCTGGATATCCTTGCCGTTGACCTCATAGGTACCATACCTGATGATGAAAGCGTTGTTACTTCATCCAACAAGGGGGAACCTCTGACATTTTCAAATGGATCAGAAGCCTCTCAGGCTTTTTTAAACATAGCAAAGAGAATATGCGGTAATGAAGTTCCTTTTATGGATCTCTCCGGAAATCAGAAGGGATTTCTCTCTTCCTTTCGCAGGTTTTTTGGAAAGTAGGTGGCAAATATAATGTTTGAATTTCTGTCGCGGTTTTTTTCAGGGGAAAAAAGTAAGGAAGTAGCAAAAGATAGGCTTCAGTTAGTGCTTATCCACGACCGTAACGATATCGCTCCCGAGAAACTTGAAGCCTTAAAAGTGGACAT
Source organism: Synergistaceae bacterium (assembly GCA_012513245.1). The sequence goes on from JAAZCN010000221.1 coordinate 4,990, forward strand.
GGTGAAGCTGCTAAAAAAATATCTGGATATAGATGAAAATGGAATAAATATGAACCTGGAGAGGCGGAATCGTTCAGTTGCTCTGATCGCAGACATCCCTCTTAAGAGTTCACAAAGACCGGTAAGAGGAAGGAAGAAAAATGGCTGAAAAGAGTGGCAGCAGCTGGAGGGAGATCAGGTCAAACATTGATCTGTTCATGCTGTTTGCCACAATAGCTTTGTTTTTTCTTGGGATAGCTGCTATTTACAGTGCGAGCCCAAATAAGGCTGTCAACATGTCTACGTTTGCTGTTCGCCAGCTGGTGTGGGGCGGGACAAGTGCGGTCATTTACGCAATGGTATTAAAAATAGGATATCAGAGGTTCATGGACCTTGCAGGGCCGCTCTTTGCCGCTATGGTACTGGTGCTGCTCCTGATATTGGCAGTGGGGTATACTTCAAAGGGATCCCAGAGCTGGTTCGATCTTGGTTTTCTTAGGATCCAGCCCTCTGAAATGGGCAAGGTCGTGCTGGCTATCGCTCTGGCTCAGATCTGTTTCAAGCTGCCTCCGACAGATATAAAAGGCATAGCTGCAGCTGTCGGTCTGGCTGGCGTTATGATAGCGCTGATACTTCTTCAGCCTGACCTGGGGAGCTCACTTGTATACTCTGTGATGCTTTTTGCTGTGCTGGTGGCAGCAGGGGCCTCCCTGAAATTTCTTTCAGGCATATTTATCTCTATACTGGCGATGCTTCCTGTCGCGTGGTTGTTTCTTAAGCCTTATCAGAAAATGAGGCTCATGGTATTTATGGACCCAACCATCGATCCCCAGGGTGCGGGGTATAATGTAATACAGTCAAGGATAGCCGTTGGATCAGGAGGTCTCTTTGGGAAAGGATTCCTTCACGGTACTCAGGGTAAGCTTCATTTTTTACCGGAACCGCACACGGACTTTATCTTCAGCGTATTTTCTGAAGAGTTTGGCTTCATAGGATGTTTGATCGTTGTAGTGCTTTTTACAGTATTGCTTCTAAGGATGCTCAACGTTGCATATTATACAAAGGACACCAGAGGGAAACTGCTAATAACTGGAATAGTTGCGTGGATGTGGTTCCAGATCACAGAAAGCATTGGTATGAGCATGGGACTGCTGCCTGTGACCGGTCTGCCCCTCCCGCTTTTTAGTTACGGCGGAAGCTCTCTTCTGGCGGTGGCAATAGCTCTGGCGCTCGTCCAGAGCGTGGTCATAGTATCGAAAGAGGGCAGATTTTAAATTGAAATTACACGGCTGTGATGAACGATAGTTCCGGGCCGGTAAAATTTATAGAGCGGGGATGTCCAAAATAAGAGCTTTTCCCGCATCAGGAGGATCATCAATATGTTATCAGACATAGGGGCTGACCCTCGCAGATCCATCCTTGCTTCGGTCAAAAGACCGTCAAGGTATACCGGAGGCGAGTGGGGAAGCGGCCCGGTAAAAAGCTCGGACTCTGATTTAGTCAGGGTTTGTTATGCATTTCCCGACGTATACGAAGTGGGAATGAGTTATCTGGGTTACCAGATACTGTACGGACTGACCAAAACCCTTCCATTTGCGGATGCGGAAAGGGTCTATGCTCCATGGCCCGATATGGAAGAGGCCCTGAGATCTTCAGGCACAAAGCTCTGGGCCCTTGAAAGCAGGAGGCCTGTATCAGAATTTGATGTGGTCGCCTTTACCCTTCAGTATGAACTTTCTTATACCAACATTCTGACAGTGCTGGACCTTGCGGGTATCCCTTTTCGTTCTATAAATCGGAAAGAAGGAGACCCCATAGTTATTGCGGGTGGTCCCGGAGCCCTTGCTCCGGAACCCATGTCCCCCTTTATCGACGCATTTTGTGTTGGAGACGGCGAGATACTTGTGCCTGAGTTGCTTAGGGTATTACATGAACTGAAAGGCAGTAGCCGAGACGAAAAGATATGGGCATTATCAAAGATCGAAGGGGTATACGTCCCCATGATAAAACCTGATAAGCCGGTCATGCGAAGGATAATGGAAGACCTTGACTCAGCGTTCTACAACAGGGACATGATCGTCCCCAACACCGGCATTGTACATGACAGGATAGCGGTACAGGTATTCAAAGGGTGCACCAGAGGGTGTCGTTTCTGCCAGGCGGGCATGATCGACAGGCCTGTCCGGGAGAGAAGCGCGGCGTCGGTCGCAGATCAGGTAGAAGAGCTACTTCAGAATACAGGATGGGAAGAGGTCGGCCTGCTCTCGCTTGCAACATGTGACTGGAGCGAGATGGGTGAGATACTTAAACGATTTGGCCACATGCTTAAAAACAACCAGATAAAACTAAGTCTGCCAAGCCTAAGAGTCGACGCCTTCTCTGTAAACTTGGCAGCTGAACTTGAGTCGATCCGCAAGGGGGGACTGACATTTGCCCCCGAAGCAGGGACTCAGCGTCTGAGGAATGTCATAAACAAGGGCGTTTCTGACGAAGATATTGAATCTGCTCTCGAAGCAACCTTTTCCCATGGCTGGGATAGAGTTAAGCTCTATTTTATGATGGGTCTGCCCACAGAAAAAGATGAAGATCTTGCCGGTATCCACGAGATATGCAACAAGGCAGTATCGATAGCGAAAAGGCACAAACGACGTGGAGATGTAAGCGTCTCCCTTGCAGGTTTTGTCCCTAAAGCCCATACGCCTTTCCAGTGGGAAGCCCAGCTTGACTATCACACACTGAGAGAGCGTGGCAGATGGGTGAAGAATAATATAAGGAATCGAAAAGTAAAAATATCCTACCACGAACCGGAGCAGACCTACATAGAAGGTGTATTTGCCCGGGGTGATGCCAGGCTTGCAGATGCAGTTGAAGAAGCCTGGAACAGAGGAGAGCGGTTTGACGGGTGGTCTGAATTCTTCAACTTTGAAAGATGGATGGGAGTCTTCAATGATCTGGGAATAGATACCGACGGATACGCATGCAGAGAACGCAGCCTGGATGAAATTCTTCCCTGGGATCACATTGATTCCGGTGTTTCAAAGCAGTTCCTTCTCAGGGAGAGAGAGAAAGCATTGACAGGAGACTTGACACGTGACTGCAGAGAAGGGTGCAATGTATGCGGCTGGCAGGGAAGAACTGCCGTGAAAGGTTGCTCAGATGGCTAGAATAAGGATAATATTTGAAAAAAAAGGGTGGATAACCTTTTTGAATCACCTGGATCTGCCGGTCTTATTTTCCAGAGCTGCAAGAAGAGCAGGTCTTTCTCAGGAATTTACCCAGGGCTTTTCACCCCACCCACGCATCAGCCTTGGTCCTGCACTTGCGGCAGGAGTTGAAGGAGTACAGGAGCCGGCCGATTTCTGGTTCAATGAATGGGATGATTCCTGTGCAGGAAAATGGAACGACAAGCTTCCCGAAGGAATACGGATATTAAAACATGCCGAGGTTGAGGGACTATCGTTGTCAAAGCTTGCGACAGCTGCGATATACAGGATAAACGGTGTTGGCTTCGAGCTTGGAAGCGATGCGCTGGATACGCTTCAAAAGGAGATCGAGAGGACAGGGATACTCTATGGTGCCTCTCTCAATAAAGGCTTTGCAGTGCTGACTGTAGGCGATCTCGAACACTGCGGGGCGGGAAATCTTGTAAGAAGCCTTAAAGAAGAGGGTATATGCGAGGGATGGAAAGATCTTTATCTTGTCCGGGAATGTGTTGGTACGTGGGATGCAGTGACCGGCACGATACTGTCTCTCATTTGATCATGGAGGTATTAGCATGATATCACACGAACCGACAAAAAAAATAGTAGCTAATCTTATTGACCCTGAAGAGATCAGGATAGCTATCCTCGACGAGAGGGGCAAGCTCTATGATTTCTTCTTAGAAAGAATGCTTGAGCATCAAAAGACAGGCGAGATATACAAGGCCAGAGTCGACAGTGTCCTGCCCGGCATGCATTCCGCATTTTTGAACCTTGGGGATGGAAGGAACGGTTTCCTATATCTCGATGACGTGCATGGAATTGATGTCAAACCGGGAATTGAAATGCTGGTCCAGGTAGTAAAAAATGCGAGAAAGGGCAAAGGAGCCCGTGTTTCTCCAAGGATATCTCTGGCCGGTAGGTATTTGGTACTCATTCCGGATGGACATGAGACAGGAGTATCCAAACGGATAGAGGACAATGATGAGAGAGCCCGCCTGAGATCGATATCGAAGGAAATACGTCCGGAGGGATTCGGAATAATAATCAGAACAGTAGCAGAGAGCTGCGACAAAGAAAGCCTTAAAAATGACGTACAGGAGCTTCTTTCCCAGTGGGAGACCATCGTACACAATGCGGAACAAAACGGCGCTCCTTGCCTTATACACAGAGATCTTGGTCTGTTGGAGCGGGTCCTGAGGGATGAACTCACAGAGGACATAGATGAAATAGTTGTAGATACAGAAGAAGACAGGGATAATATCCGGTCTTTTGCAGACCGTTTCTTTTCAGGCAAAAATATTGAGATAAATTTTTACAAAGGCAAAACGCCGATATTCGACGTATACAACATTGAAAACCAGCTGCTGGAGCTGCAGGACAAAAAAGTCTGGCTCTCTTCAGGAGCATACCTTGTCATCGACCAGACAGAGGCCCTTACAGTCATTGACGTTAACACCGGAAAGTTTGTAGGTTCCAAAAACCTCAAGGACACTATCTTCAAGACAAATATGGAAGCAGCAGAGGAGATAGCCAGGCAGCTCAGGCTTCGAGCCATAGGTGGGATAAGCGTAATAGATTTTATCGACATGGAATCCGAAGAGGCGAATCAGGAGCTGATCCATGAGCTGCAGGAGCTATTCAAAAACGACCGATGCAAAGCAAGGGTATATGGTGTTACGGGACTGGGACTGGTTGAAATAACGAGAAAAAGAGCCAGAACTGACATAAGAGCAGCCCTCAGCCATGGTTGTCCATTCTGCGGAGGGCTTGGCTGGGTACCTCGTGAAGAGGGCATCGCAATGCAGATAAAGAGGTTTATCAGGAAGATCACAATGTCTTCGAAATCTGAAGCGCTGCTGATCGAAGCCTATTCTGCCATAGCTCAGTTTATTGACGAAACTTTTCTGATATCGTGGGAAGAGGAATTCGATAAAAAAATATTTATAAGAGGATGTCCCGAGTTTTCCTGGGGCAAATTCAGACTTGATGCACAGGGAAGTCTGGTTCAGATAGAACGCAGGATAAACGCTCTTCAAAAAAGAGAGGGCTGGGCAATTGTACATAAGTCGTCTTCAGCTTAAGGGATTTAAGAGTTTCGGAGGATCCCACGACTTAATACTCTCATCGGGGTTCACTGCAATAGTAGGGCCAAACGGAAGCGGCAAGAGCAACATACTTGATGCGTTAAGATGGTCGCTTGGCGACAGCCATGCCGGCAGACTACGAATATCGAGACAGAGCGACCTCCTTTTCCAGGGTTCGATAAGCCTCACGGCAGCGAAAGAGGCGGAGGTCCTTCTACAGCTTAGAGAAGACTCAAGGACCTGTTCGATAAAGCGAAGAGTTACTGCCCCAGACGGCAACACTGTCCTTTTTGTTGATAACGCCAGAAAAACACTTACCGAGCTGGATGAGACGAAAAGAGACTGGAAGCTTGAGGGAGACAGATTTGCTTTCATAGGTCAGGGAGAAGTCGCTGAGGTTATACAGCAAAGACCTCTGGCAAGAAGAATGCGCCTTGAATCCCTGTTTGGCATTGATGTCTACAGGAAAAGACGTATGGATGCCTCTGACAGACTTGTTACAGTAAAAGAGGAATACGAACAGCTAAGGAACGTTATGGCTGAACTCCAGGCACGTCGCATAGAGATCGCCCCCGAAGTCAGAAGAGCATCAGAGCTGAGGGAGATCCTCGACAAGATCGAAGATGAGAGAAAACTTTTATACTGGCTCAGAAGACACAGGTCAGAGCTTTTGATCGAAGAGATAGATGAAAGCCTCGGAGAAGTAAAAAAAGAACAGTCAGTCGTATTAGGCTGGTCTGCTCTATGGAAAGAAGCACTGGAACAGCTCGAAAAGGACCTAGTTTTGCTTTCCAGAGAAAAGCAGCAGCAGGCCTGGGAACTGGAACAGAGCAAAAAAAGTTTCGACGGTCTGATCAAATCCGGATATGCCTCCGCATCAAACCTCAAAGCCTCAAAAGAGAGACTTGACCAGGCAGCTGAGGAACGAAGGAAAGCAAAAAAACATATGGAAGCTCTTTTAGAAGAGCAGAAAAAGACTCAGGAAGAGAATAAAAAAGCAAGGCAAGAACTCGAAGCAGGACAAAAGTCACTTGAAAAAATAGAGAAAAAATGGCAGGAATACAACCTCCGCCTTAAAGAGGAAAAAGAGCAGAGAGAAGCCTGGAACAATGAAAAAGGCCGTCTTGAAGCCGAGCTGCAGCAGATAAAAGCAAAGCTTTCTTTTCTAGGCAAAGACCTGCTTGATACCAGGAATAAAAAAGAAGGGGCACCCGACCCCGGAAAAGATATAGATGCAGAAGTAAAAAAACTGGAAAAAGAAAGAGACAGGCTGTTAAAGGAACAGGAAGAGATAGTCTTCCTGCATGGGGATCTCTACGCCAAAGTCCAGACTTTTGCGGCGGAGCTCCAGCGCGCAAGGAGGGAAGCCTCCAACGCTAGGTCAAAGCTCAACGAAGTTACAGAGGCCATGCAGGCCGACCTCTACCCCCGTCCTGTCCAGTATCTCCTCTCGGCGGCCAGACTGAACAGGCTTGATGCATCGCCTCATGCAGTGGTAGACGTTTTCACCTGTGATCCGATGTATTCAACGGCACTGGAGGCGTATCTTGGTGGCCGACAGTTCCAGCTTCTGGTCGAAAACCTTGAAGAAGCGGGCCGTTGCATAGACAAACTGAAGGTCAACGCAATAGGGAGAGCGACATTTCTCCCGCTTGAAAGATGCCGGCCCAGATATCCTGACAAGCAGTTCAGACTGCCCCAAAAAGGCATAACCGGATGGGCGATAGATCTTATCAAAGTAGACAGTCACTGGCTTCCAGCCATCCAGCAGATAATGGGAGACCTTATCATCGTTGAATCATACTCAGTCGGACAGGAACTGGTCAGGTCAGGTTTTAGGGGACCTGTGACCACGCTTGAAGGCGATGTTTTCCTGCCCGGAGGAACTGTATCAGGCGGCAGGTCACAAAAATCAGGGAAGACCATAGAGATGAAAGCCCAAATAGTGAAACTCGAGCAGGATGCTGCCGGGTTCACGTCCGCTGCGGAACATCTTGCGAAAGAGTTTAAAGATGCAGAAGCACAGGAACTCAGGGTCTCTGAACAGAAAGAAGAATACACCAGGAGGATCAGGGAATTTGACGGCAGGATAGCTCTGCTGGCAGATGAAAAAGCCTCATGTTCAAAAGAGCAGAAGAGGATAGAGGGAGAACGGGGAAGGATGCTGGAAGCAATTGCAGAGGCCGGCAGACAGTGGAACTCCGTGCTTGCAGCCCTCTCTGACCTTGAAAGTAAGTGGGACAGCCCATCAAAACTCGAAGATGATCTTTCTATCATAGAGGAGAGAGAGAGGCTTCGTGCAGAAGCTGCTGTCATGGCAGAGAGGCTTAGCTCAAAGTTCGCACTCATGGAAAGAGTCAGCAATGAACTCAGATCCGAAGAACGCAAGATATGGGATCTGGATGAAGAGATGTCAGAACTTGACCAGAGATGCGTGCGAGAGAGGGCCGCTCTTTCAAGGGTGGGGAAAAGCTGTCTTGAAATTTTTGAAAGACGGAGGGTCCTCACGGAAGAGATAGAAAAGCACGTAAGCGGTTTTTCAAAGCTGGAATCAAAACGAGACCTTATAAGAAAAAAAACTGTCTCTGCAAACCTGCGTTCGAGAACTGCTCTCGAAAGAGTCTCTTCGTTTGAAATAAAAATGAAAGAGACGGAGAGGGAGCTTGAAGAACTTATAAATACCTGGGAAGATCAGTATCCCTATCCCGGAGAAGAAGCTTTGCCGGAAGATGAGGATCTCGACGACCTCAGAAAGAACATTCGCGACGGAGACAGGAAGATCAAAGCCTTCGGCGAAGTTGACATGGGTGTTTTATCAGAGGACAGGAACCTTAAAGACAGGCTTGCCTTCATGGGTGAGCATCTTGATGACGTAAGGGCCGGTGCCGCAGAGCTTGAAAAGCTCATTTCAGATGCAGACAGGCAGGCCTACAAGGTCTTCTCCGATGCACTCCGGGAAGTAGACAACAGGTTCTGCTCGCTCTTCCAGAGACTTTTTGGAGGAGGAGAGGCTCACCTTGAAATGATAGAGGGAGAGACGATATGGGATACGGGAGTCGATGTCGTTGCAAGACCTCCCGGAAAACATCCTCAGAGCATAAACCAACTCTCGGGAGGAGAACAGTCTTTGGCAGCTATTTCTCTGCTTTTTGCCTCGATGGAGGTCGCCGGTTGTCCTCTTGCTGTACTGGACGAGGTAGATGCCGCGCTTGATGAGGTAAACCTCAGGAGGTTTTCCGAGCTTGCGAAGGAATATGCCAAAAACAGACAGGTACTTGCCATGACCCACAGACGAGCGACTATGGAAAGGGCAGACGTCCTTTACGGAGTCACCCTTTCCGAACCGGGGCTTTCCCAGGTTATAGGAGTAAGACTGGAGGACTGGGCTTGATGAATAAAGGCCTCGAAGATCTGCTCAGGGGCGAACTAAAGATAAAGCAGCCGCCGGAGAATGAGGGACCCAGGGTCAACCTTGACACGATACTTCTTGCCCATTTCACAAGGCCTAAAAAAAGTGAAAGGGTTCTCGAAATCGGCTGTGCACACGGAGCGGTCTCCCTGATCCTTGCAAAACGCGGTCATACTGTTGAGGGTGTGGACATCCAAGCCCACCTTATCGAGATGGCGGCAGAAAATGCTGTAGAAAATGGTCTGGAAGATAAAACAAAATTTTATACGGCAGACATAAGGGATCACAGGAAGATATGGGAAGCACAGAGCTTCGACAGAGTGACAGTAAACCCGCCTTACTTTGAAAAGAAAAGCGGGAGCTTAAGTCCTTCCACGGCCCTTGCCACAGCACTGAACGGATTAAATTGTACACTTGAAGATCTCGTACAGGCATGCCGTTATCTTCTGAAAAACAAGGGATACCTTGATATCGTAATACATGCCGGAAGAGTCGGAGAACTTTTAGCCCTGCTTGACAAATACAACATTGCACCCAAAAAACTAAGGTCGGTCCATCCAAAACCGGGTGCAGAAGCATCGGTGGTCCTGATAGAAGCAGTGAGGGCTTCAAAGCATGGACTGAAGATCATAGCTCCGTTATTCGTCCTTGACGAAGATGGAAAAGAGACTCCGCAGCTGCTGGAAGCCTACAGAACGGGAGGAGAGTAAAATGCCCCTTATAGTTGTCCCGACACCGATAGGCAATCTGGAAGACATGACAATAAGAGGTCTCAGAGTCCTTCGCGAGGCGGACATTATCGCATGCGAGGATACCAGGCACACGCTAAAACTGCTGAACCACTACGAGATAAAAAAACCACTCATCTCATACCATAAGTTCAACGAGACAGAGAGGCTTGAGACCCTGATAAAACGAATAAAAGAGGGCGAGACCGTAGCGCTGGTGTCAGACGCCGGCACCCCGGGCATTTCAGATCCCGGAATGAAACTGATACAGGCAGTCATCGAAAGGGGCCTTCCACTGGATGTGCTGCCAGGAGCCAACGCGCTCCTTCCGGCCATTCTCCTCTCCGGGATGGGGATGGACTCATTCACCTTTATAGGTTTTCTGGACGGAAAAAAAGTGGAAAAAAAAGCCAGGCTTGAGGAGCTCATATACAACAAGCAGACCCTCGTTTTTTACATGGCTCCGCACAGGCTCCTTAAAGAGCTGGAATTGATGGGCAGCGTACTGGGAGACAGACCCGCGGTACTCGTCAAAGAGATCAGCAAGATACACCAGGAGTCGATCCACGGAACTCTTTTGACATTCAGGGATATCATAAGCGAGGACAAGATACGAGGAGAGTTTGTCTGCGTAGTCGAGGGAGCTAAAGAGACAGTTCCGGTCCTTGATGACGGTATCTGGATGGACGAGGTGCTCATGATGTGTAAGGCGGGCGAATCGACCAAAAATGTTGCAAACTTGCTCTCGATAAAGTATTGTATCCCACGAAACAGAATAAAACGGTACATCCTTGAGAACTGTACCGGGGAGGTAGTATAAATGTCCAAAGAAAATTTCTATATCACAACACCGATCTACTACGTCAACGATGTTCCCCATATCGGGCACGCCTACACGACCATAGCAGCTGACGTTCTTGCCCGTTGGCACAAGGCCGGAGGGGAAGATACCTGGTTCCTGACCGGCACCGATGAGCATGGACAGAAGATCCAGACGGCCGCCGAGAAAAGAGGTCTAACTCCAAAAGAGCTTTGTGATGAGGTCGTGCTAAACTTCCAAAGGCTTTGGGGAGTCCTTAACATATCCAATGATGATTTCATAAGGACAACGGAACCCAGACATGAAAAGGTGGTCCAGGAGATATTCAAACGTCTCATGGCCAACGGTGACATATACAAGGGAGAGTACGAGGGATCGTACTGTGTCCCCTGTGAAACATACGTCCCCGAAGCTCAGATGGGAGAGGGCAACACCTGTCCCGACTGCCACCGACCGCTCACGAAGATGACTGAGGAGACATATTTCTTCAAACTTTCGAAGTATGCCGAACCACTGCTCAAATACTATGAAGATAACCCCGAAGCCATAATGCCCAAATCAAGATACAACGAGATAATCAGCTTTATAAAAAGCGGTCTTCGTGACCAGTCTGTCTCGCGTACAACTCTTGACTGGGGGATCCCGCTTCCCGGAGATGAAAAACATGTCATCTATGTCTGGTTTGATGCTCTCATCAACTACCTTTCGGCCCTCAACTTTCCTGAAGAGGGAGCCCTGTGGCAGACATACTGGCCCTCAGTGCGCCACCTCGTCGGAAAGGACATAATAAGGTTTCACTGCGTTATCTGGCCTGCCATGCTCCTTGCACTCGGAGTAAACCCGCCAGTCAGGATTTTTGCACACGGCTGGTGGACTGTTGAAGGCGAAAAGATGTCGAAATCTGTCGGTAATGTTGTAGACCCTTTTGAAATGGCTGATCTTTACGGCGTGGACGCGTTCCGTTATTTCTTGCTTCGCGAAGTTCCTTTCGGTCACGACGGAGATTTCTCTGAACATGCCATGGTAAACAGGATAAATTCAGATCTGGCAAACGATCTTGGAAACCTCCTCAGCAGGAGCCTCCAGATGATAGAGAAATTCCGGGGAGGAGAGCTCCCGAAAAACTTCAAAAGCGAGGATATCGATAAAGAGATAGAAAATCTTGCAAACAAAACAGTTATGGATATGGAGTCATCTATGGACCGTTTTGCTTTTGACGAAGCACTGAAAACTCTTTGGGTATTTATAAGCCGTTCCAACAAATACATAGATGAGACAGAGCCATGGAAACTAGGGAAAAATGGCGAAATAGAGAGGCTTGATGCTGTCCTCAGGACACTTTGGGAATCACTTCGTCTCTCCGCGTTACTCGCTGCTCCATTCATGCCTGAAACATCTGCCCGTATATGGGAACAGCTCGGACTGTCAGGAAGTCCGCTTGAAGAGGGGCGCGGTTCATGGTCATGGTGCGGCATAGAGAGACCGGTAACTGTGAAAAAAGGATCCATACTCTTTCCGCGCATTGACATAGAAAAATGGAAGACAGAAAAAGAGTCCCGTGACCTTGAAAAGAGGTCGGTAACTGATCCTACTGCATCTTATAATTTCGATGACCACGAAGCCGAAATTGGGATAGAAGCTTTTAGCAAACTAGAGTTCAGAGTAGCGCTGGTCGAAAAAGTAGACGTAGTTCCCAAGACTGATAAACTCTACATCCTCAGCCTCGACCTGGGTTATGAAAAGCGCACTATCGTTTCAAGCATCCGGGAGTTCTACAAGCCCGAGGATCTCGAAGGCAAAAAAATAGTGGTGCTTTGCAACCTGAAACCGGCTAAATTTCGTGGAGTACCCAGCAACGGGATGCTCCTTGCCGCTGAAAGTCCGGATACCAGGAAAGAATATATTACGCTTCTGACGGTCATGGATGATTCCATGCCTATAGGGAGCAGAGTCCACTAATAAAATAACAGAGACTTGGCACTTCTACCCGGTCTCTATTATTGGATCATAGGCCTGAGCCCTCATTTATTATAGAAAGGGGCAGAAGTATGTTTCTTGTAGATACTCATTGCCATTTGAACAAAAAATACTATCCGGACGGTCTTTCCGAAGTCTTTATGAATGCACTGAAGTCTGATGTAAAGCGTCTGCTCTTTGCTTCGGCTGATCTGGCTTCCACAAAAGAGGCAGTAGCTCTGGCTGAAAAACACGAAGGATCGCCGGAAGTTTGGGCCCTTGCAGGAGTTCACCCTCACGAAGCTTCCTCTGTTTCAGATGGACTTCCCGAAGAGCTGGAGAGACTTGCCATGAGCAGCAAAGTATCGGCAGTCGGCGAGCTCGGGCTGGATTTTTATTACGATCACTCCCCAAGGGAGATCCAGCGGGAAGTATTCCGCTCACAGATACGCCTTGCAAAAAAGATATACAAGCCTGTCGTGATCCACGTGAGAGATTCCGCAAAGAGGTCATCGGGAGACGCCAATTCTGAGGCACTGTCTATCCTCAAAGAAGAATCAGCCGACCGTATAGGCGGGGTCATCCATTGTTTTTCCGGAGACAGGCAAAATGCAGTCGATGCATTGGATCTGGGCTTTTATATATCTTTCGCAGGACCAATAACATATCCAAAAAATAAAGAGCTTCGCGAGATAGCAATGGATACGGTTCCTCTTGATAGAATACTCTGTGAGACGGATTCTCCATACCTTGCTCCGCAGAAGATAAGAGGAAAAAAGAACGAGCCGTGTCACGTGCGTGATGTCTATGAGATGATATCAATGCTCAAGAGTATGTCGCTTGAAGATTTTGCTGCAGCTGTCAAAGAAAACGGTGAAAGACTTTTCGGCTGGGGGAATACCGGCAATGTTTGAGTACAGGCTAATAGCACAGTGCCCTGAAACGGGCGCCCGTGCAGGAGAGCTTATAACACCGCATGGGGTGGTGATAGAGACCCCAGTCTTCATGCCTGTCGGCACTCAGGCCACGGTTAAAGCGATGACGCCGCCGGAACTTGAAGAGATCGGAGCTCAGATAATCCTTGGCAACACATACCACCTCTACATGCGTCCCGGGGCGGATATCGTAGAAGAGGCAGGCGGGCTTCATAAGTTCATGCAGTGGCACCACCCCATACTCACCGACAGCGGCGGGTTTCAGGTCTTCTCCCTTTCAGAACTTAGAAAGATAACGGATGAGGGGGTCGAGTTCAGATCCCACCTTGACGGCAGTAAACACTTCATGCGCCCCGAAGATTCCATGGACATACAGCAGAAGCTTGGAAGCGACATAGCGATGGCTTTTGACGAATGCGTCGTCTGGCCGACCACTGAAGAGTATTCAAGGGCAGCCATGGAGAGGACTATAAGTTGGGCCGGGAGGTGCAAAGAGCACCATTCGAGAGAGGATCAGGCCCTTTTCGGGATAGTGCAGGGGTCGATGTTTGAAGCCCAGCGGATAGAATGCATAAAAAGACTTGAAGATATCAGCTTTTCCGGCTACGGGATAGGAGGCCTCTCAGTAGGGGAATCCCATGAGGACATGTACAGGATCCTTGATGCATTATGCCCGGAAATGCCGGTCAACAAGCCCCGTTACCTGATGGGTGTCGGACATCCCGCCAACCTGATCGAGGGGGTGGCTCGCGGAATAGATATGTTTGACTGTGTCCTGCCCACGAGAAACGGAAGAAACGGCGGCGTGCTCACGAGCTTCGGAAAACTTAACCTCAAGAACAGGGGCTTTGCCAGGGACTTCACCCCGATAGACCCTTCATGCGGATGTTACACATGCAGGAACTTTACAAGAGCCTACATCAGGCACCTATATACTGCAGGAGAGATACTTGCTGCCAGACTTTGCAGCTGGCACAACCTTTATTTCCTTGTCAACCTGATGAAGGATGCCAGAAGGGCAATAATAGAAGGCCGATATCCTTCGTTCCGGCGTGATTTCTTCAGTAAGTACAACGAAGGACCGATCCGGCCATGATGAGCAGAATGGAAGAGAAACTGGAAGGACGCAAGACCGGGATCGATGGTGAAATGCTCTCGGAGATAGGTCTGGCAGCCCAAAAAATTCTTTCCGGAGAGCTTGTCGGCTTTCCTACCGAGACAGTCTACGGTCTTGGGGCAAACGCCCTTGACGCAGAAGCAGTAAAGAAAATATATTCTGCCAAAGGACGTCCTTCAGACAACCCTCTGATAATCCATGTCTGCGACATAAAAATGGCCGAGTCGGTGGTCGAGCTCAACTGGCGCGCGAGGTTCCTCATGGACACATTCTGGCCCGGCCCACTCTCGCTTGTGCTGAAAGCGAAAAGGATCGTTCCTCATGTAACACGGGGAGGACTGGATACTGCTGCAATAAGAATGCCGGATAATCCAATAGCACTTGAACTTATCCGTGCCGCCGGGGTTCCGATCGCCGCTCCAAGCGCCAACAGAAGCGGAAGGCCAAGCCCCACAGACGCAGTGACGGTTAGAGAGGACATCGGAGATGCAGTGTCGATGGTCCTTGACGGTGGACCTGCAGTAGTGGGCCTGGAATCCACCGTACTTGATGTAAGCGGGGAAGATCCTGTGCTCTTAAGACCTGGCGGAGTCTCCAAAGAAGAGATAGAGAGAGCTCTCCATATACCTGTCCTTCTGCCGTGTGACGGGGAGTCGATAAAACGTTCTCCCGGAACACGCTACAGACACTATGCTCCCGAGGTCCCCCTTGTGCTGACGGACAGCTCATACAGCAGTGAGGCAGAGGGCAAAAAATGGGCATGGATAGGGACATCCGAACCTGAGCATTCACCTGCCGTAAAGATCATATTCAGGGATACAGAGGAATATGCCAAAGAACTTTTTCGTGCCCTGAGGACGATCGAAAAAAGCGGAGCGGAAATAATTATCGCTCAGATACCTGACGAAAGTGGTATCGGACGTGCTTTGAAGGACCGTCTGATACGCGCTTCAGGCATTTGACGCGGTTCGGTTACAATGCTATAATTTGCGCTGCTTCCGGGGCGTAGCGCAGTCTGGTTAGCGCGCCTGGTTCGGGACCAGGAGGTCGGAAGTTCAAATCTTCTCGCCCCGACCATCTCGAAATAATGCCCCCGGCGAATGCCGGGGGTTTTGTTTTTCAGCAATTTTCCATATTTGACTATCGCTGTTCAATCTGTTATAGTCTTCAAGTGAGGTGATTTCTGTGCCTGAGGATAAGACCGTCGCTCAAAACCGTAAAGCGCGGCATGAGTACTTCATAGTAGAGTCTTTTGAAGCCGGACTGGTCCTTTCGGGAACAGAGATCAAATCAGTAAGGGAAGGCCAGGTAAACCTCAAGGACGGATATGCCAGGGTAGAGAACGGAGAGTTATGGCTTTACAACGTTCATATATCACCCTACGAAAAGGGAAGCTACTACAACAAAGAACCTTTAAGGCCGAGAAAGCTTCTTGTACACAAGTCTGAGATCAGGAAACTTCTGGCAAAAACAAGAGAAAAAGGTCTTACGCTCGTGCCCCTGAAGATATACATCAAGCAGGGAAGATGGGCGAAGTGCGAAATTGCCGTAGCAAAAGGCAAGCAGCTCCATGACAAAAGAGATACTGCAGCAGAGAAGGATGCTAACCGCGAAATGGAGCGGGCTATCCGCAACAGGTCGCGCGAAGGCTGATCATCTGCAGTATTGAAAGCGGGACCGGATAATCCGGCTCGTACATAAGGGGACGTATGGTTTCGACAGCAGGTTGGAGGATCGGGAGGAGCGGGTCGAGGATGGGGAATCCTCGTTAATCCGGCTCCAAAACAATAATCGTCAATAACGATTACGCACTCGCTGCTTAAGTAAGCGGCGCGCTCTCTAAAGCTTCCGTCATCGGGCTTTAGAAGAGTGTCACAAAGATGACTGGGATCTCTTCAGCGCTTTCTGGAAGAGGTCCGAGACTCTAGGGAAGGCTGGGAAATGCGGATCCTGTCTTTGGGAGCCGCACATCCGAAATTAAAACAGAGACTACACTCGTAGTGCCTCCCAGATTGGCCCCTGTTGGACCGGAGTTCGAATCTCCGCGTCTCCACCAACTACTCAAACACCCACTTTTAAGTGGGTGTTTTTTTATGTCTAAAACTTAGTATTTGCATAGTAAAACAGCTAATGTCAAATTTCTGATGTTCACAATATAGGAAGATAGAACTATTTACATGAAGCGGGGAGTGGTACATAATGTGGTACCACGGTTTTTTGAAGGGGTTCGAACTTTTTATGCTGACTAATATACAGAGCAGAAATCTTGAACTGTGTCGAAAAGATGATATATATTGATATTTTATTCAACAGCTAAAAGTATGAATGTAATGCTCTTTTCTATTTAAGTTCTGCAGTGCTGGAGAGGTCCGCGGGGCGTTATGGAG
>JAAZCN010000222.1 GCA_012513245.1 Synergistaceae bacterium
ACCTGATCTATGTCCGGGTTTTCGTTGAGCTCGTCCAGCAGTGTCGTTATTTCAAAACTGCCTAAGAATTTTTTAAAATCCCCGGCGCTGATACCTATCTGGACAAACTCTCCACCCGGAAGTCTGTAATAAGCAAATTTATAATAGTCTCCCGAAACAGTGTCTGCCCTTATTTCATCCATTGATTCAGCTTTACCGCTCTCTATGAAATTATGTACAGGATCCCCTTCCTCGGCCTTCCATCCTACATAACTGTCAATATTTGAGTGAGTGACCACTCCATCTCTGTTAAAGACGCATATCTGATCAACTTTCAGGGTTTGCGCAAGAGCTTTCACCTTTTCCTGCGAAAAACGTCCATGGTCAAGCATTACAGTTTTACTGGAGGATAAGAGTTTTTCGTCGAGAAGTTTATTGATCAACCTACTTGCTCCCACTGATTTTTTCAGGCTGTAGGAATATTGTCTGGCAGCATCTATGGCGTCCACTTTGAAACGCTCATAGTTTTCACTAATTTTTCGCTGAACTGAAGAATACATTCCTATAGAAAAAAGAACAGAAATTACTAAAAATGGGATTATAAAAAGCCAAACGTTGATTTCCTTCAATAGTTTCCTGTTGTTCATAATCAGCATCTCCAATTTCGAAAGTAAGGGTCAGCGGCGTTTAACTTGCCGCGGTGAATTGCTTGCCTGCGTCAAGCGGAGAATTTGCGACTTTTCAAGCCGCGGAGAATTTGCGGTGAAGACCGTACCGCGGTGAATTTACCCAATAGAATAAAAACCTCCGTATGCAATTGCTCCTCTCCGTCGTCCTCGAATGACTCCATCGGGGGGAGCGGCTCTGAACCTAGGCTATGACTGCGTTTCCTGGCCCAAACAAAAGCCACTGGCCTCGGGGGTGCCGCGCCCGGGAGAGACGAGGAGGGAGAAGGAACTAGTCTTAACAACTGCTTGCCAACGCTTGCCAACGCTTGCCTATTGCTTGGCAACGCTAGCCTATCGCTTGCCCGCCCTTACGCTCTCATTCACCGCCAGATGCTTTAACTGGCAAATTCTCCGCGGCACGATCTACGCCGCAAATTCCCCGCAGCACAGGCGCTGCAAATTCCCCGGCGGGTGCATCCTCCGCCCGCCCTTAACAACCGCTTGCCAACTGCTTGCCAACGCTTGCCAAAGTTTTTAATGTCCCCGCCCTCACAACTGCTCAGCCACCGCTTAGCTACAGCTCAGCCACCGCTCAGCAAAGGTTTTTAACCACCCCCCTCTCACCGCTTTGTCGGGATAAGGAGAACGGAAGAAAGGGCCTTTCTGGCTACTTTTCCGCTTACGCTTCCCAGGAAGAATTCCTTGACATATCCCCTGCCCTGGCTGCCCATTACTGTGAGATGTATCCCCAGTTCTTCGACTGTATTTATTATCTCTACGGCAGGAGAACCATATTTAACAAGGACATCTACCTCTACCTCTCCTTTTTCCCGAAGAAGCTTCTTCATCCCTTCAAGCCTTGCCATATCGATCCTGTTAAATTCTTCAACTTTTTCTTCGAGGTGAGGGCTTAACTTTGCAGCATCCTGCACATGCAGGAGTGTGATCTTTTTAGCCTTTCCCGGAGCCATTTCAAGTACTCTTGTAAAGGCTATGTCGGCATTGGTTGAAAAATCTGTGGGGTAAAGCAGATGTTTAGCAACTTCGCACCCATCGATGCTTATTCCTCCAATATCGGCTCTTCTGGGTCTCATTATCATCAGAGGCTTTGATGCAAGGTGCATCAGATCGTTAGCCAGTGTACTAAAGTAGAGCTCTCCGGACATGGTGCGCCTTCTTGCTCCTGTAACAATTAGCGAGTAATTTTCTGCAACTGCGACCTTGTTGATCGCAGATGCAGGATAGCCTGCAAGTACTCTTGTTTCTACTTCAAAGCCCTCTTCGATAAGATTTTGTTTGCTTTCCGTGAAAGCCTCTTCGTATTTATGAAGAGGCATGTTTGATTGTCCCCTTGTGTAGTCAATAACTTCATCTACTGTCCTGTATTGGATCAGAAGACATTTTTGCGCACCATAAGCTTTCAGCCTTCCTATACACATCCCATTAGTTCAAGTGAGTCATCAGACAGGTCAGTAGCTACAATAAACTTGTTAAACATAGCGTTTCCCCTCCCTTTGTTCGATCAACTGACCGCATCAGCGTTTGGTTGGTATCAGAAGCACTGAAGAAGGACTGAGTCTGGCGATATTCTGGCTTACGCTGCCCAGGAAAAACTCTTTTACGTAGCCTCTTCCCTGGCTTCCCATAACAACAAGCTTTACATCCATATCTTCGATAAGTCTCAGTATCTCAAGTGAGGGTGAACCATATTTCACAACAGTTTCAACCTCGGAATCGCCTTCTTTTTCAAGCAAATCTTTCATGCCTTTCAGCCTTGCATCATCGAGCCGGTTAAATTCTTCTATCTTGCTCTCCAGATGGGGGCTGAGCCTTGATTTATCCTGTACGTGAAAGAGTGTGATCTTTTCTATGTTTCCGGCTGCCATCTCCCTGATATACTTAAACGCCATATCAGCGTTATGGGAGAAATCTGTTGGATAGAGGATATGACTGCTTATATCAAGCAAGTTTCTTTCTGAATCATCTTCTTCTGTCACTCCTGAAGGGTCTTCCGTCTTTATTTGCAGAATAGGAAACTGCGCCGAATGTGTCAGGTCGCTTGCGATCCTTCCAAAAAATATCTCCCCTGATGAGGAATATTTTCTTGACGCTACTACTGTCAGAGAGTAACCCTCTTCCTCACATATCCTGTTTATCAATGCCGGAGAGAAACCGGGGAGGATCCTGGTTTCAACTTCAAAGCCCTCTTTTTCGATCTCTCTCTTTTGTCTTACAAGCGTCTTTTCATACTCATAAAGAAGTTCATTAGAGTATATACCGGAAAAATCGATTATTTCGTTCAGATCTCTGAACTGGACTAATAGACATTTCTTTGCTCCAAAAGTTTTTAGTCCACCTATGCACGACATGGAAATAGAGAAATCTTTCGAGATATCTGTTACAACAATGAATTTTTCAAACATCTGAATTCCTCCTTTCAGGAGATGCTTGTCTACCTGCCGTTCTTTGTTAATACGTAAATGAAATCTCTTTACCTTGTTAACGTAATTATACCTGTTTTGAACAAAAATACCAAATAAATGAACTGGGTTCAAGGTCGTTTTTAATATACTTTCATCTAAAAAGACCGGACCTTCTTGTTCCTCCGAAGAGGAAAAGTGGGCCGGCCTGCATGATGAATTTTTTGCTGATAAATATTATTGTTTTTTGAGGTTTTTTACATACTCCGGGTTGAGCAGGCTATCGGGAGCGAGCCCTTTAAGTATCTGTATGACCGAATCCGATGTGCCCTGCGTCTCTCTTGCAAGACATTCATTGGTCCATCCGGCAAGGTGGGGAGTACAGATAATGTTGTCCAGCGCGAAGAGGGGATTGTCTTTTGATGTTGGTTCAACGCTGTATACATCTATCCCGGCTCCTGCGATCCACTTTTCACTCAGTGCTTCCGCAAGGGCTGTTTCGTCTACAAGTGCTCCTCTTGCAGTGTTTACGAGATACGCGCTTTTCTTCATCTTTTTCAGTTTTTCCTTATCAATGAACCCGCATGTCTCATCACAAAGCTGGCAATGCAGTGAAACAACATCGCTCTGCTCCAGAAGGGTGTCCATGTCAACTGCCTTCGCTCCCGCCTGTATGATCCTTTCCGGGTCCGCATACGGATCAAAGCAGAGAAGGTTTACACTGAAGGGCTTAAGCATTTCTGCAAGGCTTGATCCGGCAGCTCCCAGACCTATTATGCCCACAGTTTTTCCTGTAAGCTCTGACGCCTGAAGAGATCCGCTCTTCCACCCGCCTGTCTTCTGGATATTGATCGATCTTGGCATAAGCTTGAGAAGAGCCATTATCAGAGTGAGAGCATGTTCAGCCACGCTGACCTTGTTTGCTCCCGGTGTATAGGTCACTGCTACTCCATACTCTGTTGCTGCATCTACGTCTATGTTGTTCGGCACAGAGCCGCACTTTGCGATTATTTTCAGGTTTTTAGCTGAGGCTATGACATTCCCGGTAAATTTGCCCCTAGCTGTGCATACTACAGCGTCAGCATTACCAATAAGATCGATAAGTTCCTTCTCATTCGTGTAACTGCATTCAGGATCGCCATACCTAACGCTCCCCACTTCACCCATAAGCATATGAAGTTCACGGACTTCACACTCAACAACAACGATATCAAACATACAAAAACCTCCCGGATCATTTATCTACATAACAGTAAACATCTGTGAGAAATAACATAAAATTAGGGGAGAGTCCGACTTCTTCCAGGCTCTCCCCCGGCCGGTCATAGTTCGATGTTTAAAAATTACTGTCTTTTTGCAGGGATCAAGAGCACCGGAACCGGTGACTGGCGCGCAATGTTGTGGCTGACGCTGCCGATGAAGAATTCAGCAACAAATCCCCTGCCCTGACTTCCCATGATTACCATTTGCGGAGAAAGTTCCTTCACGCTTTTCAGTATCTGTGAAGAGGGCGATCCATATTTCAGAACGATTTCGACATCGGGACATCCCTTCTCCAGAAGTAACTTTTTCATCCCTTCGAGCCTTTCTGAATCGATCCTGTTAAACTCATCGATCTTGTCGTCAAGGTAAGGTGATATCCTGTATTCATCCTGTATGTGGACTATCGACATCTTCTTTTTTACCAGGGGGATCATTTTGATCAGATAATTGAACGCGATTTCTGAATTTTTGGAGAAGTCTGTTGCAAAAAGCACATGGTCCGCGACTCCCTCTGAAAGTTTCTGCCGATCATACTCTTCTGCTGATTTTCCGTCAGAATACTTGAATATGTAGGTCGGGCTCTGTGCGTTGTGTATCAGTTCATTTGCCATCGAGCCGAAAATATGCCTGTCCGATCCGACGCATATCAAAGAATACTTTTCATCGATCGCGATCTCGTTTACCTGAGAGGCGGAAAGACCTTCTAAAACTCTGGTCTCCACTTTGAATCCCTGGCTTTCAAGTATCGATTTCTGCTTCTGAAGGTTTTTTTCGAAATCTTCGTAGACAGTAGGTTTGTAAAAAGTATCGACTCCAAGTAGATCCAGAGTGCCCCAGAAATGCAGCAGCAATATTTCCTTTGTCCCAAAACCTTTAAGGCCTCCGGAAGAGATCACCAGCGCCATTGATTCTTTTGAAAAATCAGATGCAACTATCGCACGTTTAAACATTATGGTTCCCCCTCTTGTCAATTTTGAATTTCTAGATCATCCTACAATAATATATAACATTGTTATCTGGCTAAATCAAGAGCATGAATACATAGTACTACTTGGTTGTCTATGCCGGATCTTTCTTAAGTTCGTCAATTTCGGCAAGAATAGAGAGAAGGTAAAGCAGTACTATTCCGTTTGCAGCAAGTACCACTCCTATCACCGGTCCTGGGATCAGATTTTTTATGAGCATGGATGTACCAAAAATTATAGAAAGGATGTTTAACGTGATTTGGGTGATGAACAGCCTTTTAATTATTGGCGGAACAGCTGTACTCACACTGCCGTTTTTACCTGACCTTGAAATGATCATTCTTGCAAGTGGAATACCACCTCCACCAATGTTCAGCAGGGCAATGATCATCGTCAGACATGGTACAAGAACACCCGGTACTATGCATGAGATCATCCCCATTGATGCAAATAAGAGACCCAGAAAAACCAGAGGCCATGTCCTTGTGAAAGACCTAAGGGGCGTATTTCCAAAAGCTATCATCTGTATGGAAATGATCACGACGAGAAGCCCCAGCTGGGCGCTGCCTGAGAATGGAAGGAGGCCCAGACTCACAGGTATAAGCAATATCCCCAGCAGCACCATGAAAACCCCCGTAATAAGGATCACTGCACGGTCATCGGAAAGCCGGACCCCTGAGGATGGCCTATCTGACGCCTCCGGATAGAGAGCGTATACCTTATAAAGCACCGCAGTCAATGAAAATATCAGCAGTCCGTAAACGAGGGCATTCTGTCATAGATATAACAGCACTCTTGGTTGACGCGTAGACGGCCTGATAAGGGACAGGGATCTTTCCTGCTATGGATCCCGTATTGACTATGTGGCCGAACCCCTGCTCCCTCATTATAGGTATGGCAGTGTAGGTGCCATGGATGGCTCCCATCAGGTTGAGATCGATTATAAATTTCCATATATCAAAGGTAATTTTTTCTGTCGGAAGGGTAAGTCCCATTCCTGCGTTGTTGAAAAGAAGGTCAAGGTGGCCCGAATGATCTTTTGCTCCGGAGATAAGTTTTTGGACCTGATCTAACTTCGTAACATCTGTAAGGACAGGAAAAACTCTGCCCGGATAGAGGGTATTCAAGCGATCTGACTCACGTTTGAGACTTTCTTCGTTGAAGTCTCCCATGGAGACTGCGTCAGCGCCTCTTTTTAGAAGTTCTTCCGTAATTCCCAAACCTAAACCTGAAGCCGCTCCTGTCACTGCTGCAACTTTGTGTTCAAAATATCCGCTCATGGCATGCTCCTTTCGATAATTAATGATATCGCTCTTAGAGTAATGATCTTGAGTCGCCCACGTTAAGCCTTGCAGATCCCTTCATCATCATAGCCTTACCGAATTCAGTTACTAAACATGAAACGAGCTAATTGAGAAGTTCTTCGTGCGCTTTTGACAGAAGTTCCCTGATCTTCAGTCCCTGAGGACAGTGAAGCTCACAAACTCCGCAGGAGACACATCTGTCCGCCCCCCTGCCCTGCTTGAAGAAGGCTTCTTTATATTGATTTTTTACAGATGCGTCCATGGTATTGCGGTATTTGTTGTAAAGGGTAAAGACGGCCGTTATCATCACCCCGTGGGAACAGGGCATGCAGTATTTGCAGTCTGTGCAGGGGATGGTTGCACTGCTTCCGTACTCCTTGGCGATACTTGAAATAAAGTTTTTATCCTCTTCGCTCATTACTCCTGAAGATGAATCGCCAAATATTCTCAAATTATCCTTAAGCTGTTCCATATTGCTTGTCCCGCTTAATACAACAGATACTTCCGGCTGGTCATAAAGCCACCTGAAACACCATTCTGCAAGGGATCGTTTTTCAAAATATTCCTCGACCAGGTCCAGAACGGTCTTTGGAGCATCCTTCAGCAGGGAGCCTCCCCTCAGGGGTTCCATGATCGTTACCGGCAGCCCTTTTAAAGAAGCGTAACGAAGTCCTTCTACTCCTCCTGCCTGATTCTTTTCATCAAGGATATTCAGCTGCATCTGTGTCATGTCCCAGGAGTGGTAGTCTAGTATTTCCTTGAAGGCATCAAAGCTGTTATGGAGGGAAAATCCTTTATGGAGTATCTTCCCTTTTTTAACGACATTATCGAAGAATCCCGATCCATCATATTTTTTTACTTTCTCCCATACTGCAGGGCTCAGATTATGAAGCAGATATATGTCTATATAGTCCGTCTGCAGCCTGTCGAGTTGTTCATCAAGGAATCTTTCCATGTCATCATGCTTTGAAATTAAGACGACAGGACACTTGGTTACCAGACAAACCTTATCTCTGTAACCATCTTTAAGAGCCTTCCCCAGGATAACTTCACTTCCTGGATAGGTGTACGCCGTATCTATGTAATTCACACCGTTGTCTATGGCATATCTAACCATCCCAACGGCTTCCTGCTCATCACGAGGAAACCGCATACAGCCAAGGCCAAAACGTGAAACTCTCAATCCTGTTTTACCAAAACTCACATATTCCATAAAAAACACCTCTTGGGTTAAAATATTCCGGACTATAATTTATTATACACCTTGTTAATAAGATGAAATGATATGTTAGTATAAACACTGTATTGGCATATTAAGCCCCCTTTTATCCTTGTTTTGCTTGATCTTAATGATCTATACTATAGAAATTAGAACAGAAAGCAGGAGATAGCTTTGAGAATTTTAGTAAGTGCATGTTTGCTTGGAATAAATTCACGCTATTGCGGCGGAGGATGTTTCAATAAAAATATAGCCTCGCTTATAACCAGCCATGACCTTATTCCCGTCTGTCCCGAACAGCTTGGCGGATTACCAACCCCCAGAGAACCGGATGAGATAAGAGA
>JAAZCN010000223.1 GCA_012513245.1 Synergistaceae bacterium
AGGGCAATTGAGAAGAATACAGCCGCTATCACCGCCATGGCAAGAAAGTTTATCCATACATCCTCAAAACCGGCACCACGGAAGAGGATCCCTTGCCCGGCGGCAACGAAGTGTGTGGTTGGGGCACCCAACATCAATTTCTGAATAAATATCGGCATGCTCTCTCGAGGAGTCTTACCTCCCGAGAGCAGCTGCAGCGGCAGCAGTATCAGCAAAGCAAGCATTCCGAACTGGGGCATCGAACGCGCTACAGTGGCCATAAAAATTCCCATTGATGTCGTGGCTATAACACACAGCGTTGCGGCACATAGGAAGAGTAATATAGAACCCTGGACAGGTATGTTTAAAAAACCCTGTACTACGACTACCAGCGATATTCCTGCACTGATCACAACGACCAGACCCATGGACCAAATTTTTGACATCATTATTTCTATTGGTGTAACCGGCATTACAAGCAGATGTTCAATTGTTCCGTGTTCTCGTTCTCGAATAAGTGCTGCACCGGCAAGTATGATCGAAAGCATTGTAAGATTGTTGATAATTTCTGACAGCGCTCCGAACCATGACTTTTCTAGATTGGGGTTATAGCGCATGCGAAGTGCAAGGCCTATCTGTGGTTCTCTATTTATTCTGTAGCCCTGAACGTACTCACCGACTTCTCCTAAAATCATCTTTTGGATATAACCGCTACCTGTAAATGCCTGAGTCATGCGTGTAGCATCCACGTTAAGCTGAATTGTCGGTGATCTTCCTGCAATAAGATCCCTCTGGAAATCGGGGGGGATGTCCAGAACAAATGTGTAGTTTCCGGCATCCATGCCCTGATCCATCTCTGAGAGGCTGATCAAAACGGGAGGTTCAAATTCCGGTGGATAAAAGGCGGAAACTATACGGTTTGAGAGTGCAGAGTCATCCTCATCAACTACCGCTATAGCGACATTGTTAAGTGTCTCCGGCAGATTAGAAGCAGCCATATATATCTGACAGGTAAACATAAATATAATGAGGAACAACATCATTGGGTCGCGTGCAAGACTCCAAAGTTCTTTGATCCCCAGACGATAGACGTGTTTTATACTTAGCATTTTCAGGACTCCTGTTTCTTAAGAAGCAATATAGAAAAAGTCATTACGACCGGTATAGATAAGAAAATAAACCACAAATACTTGTAGAGACTGGAAAAACCCAGAGCCTTATTGTAAACTCCCCTGCAAATGTTCATGTAGTAGGTTACCGGATAGATGTGTCCGATATAATATCCCACGCCTTCAAGAGAGGAGACAGGGTTTAACAGTTCTGAGTACTGGACAGCCGGTATCATAGTAATAATTATTGATATGAACATAGCTGCGATCTGACTCTTTGTCAAAGTTGAAGAAAAAAGTCCGATACCTGTGGAAAATATAACAAAAAAGAATGTTGCAACTGTCATCAGCAGCAGGCTGCCGGTTATAGGCACTTTAAATATCATTACAGCCAGCAGAGTCAACGTAAAATAGTTAAGCATTGCTATGGCAATATAAGGCAACTGTTTCCCTATGAGAAATTCAGCTCGGCTGACAGGTGTAACATAGAGGTTGACAATGGAGCCCATCTCTTTCTCTCTTACTACTGAAAGTGCGGTGAGCATTGCCGGGATCATAAGAAGAAGCAGAGGTATGACAGCCGGTACCATTGCAGGAAAACTTCTTACATCCGGATTGTAACGAAACCGGGTTTCGATCGCAGCCATGTTCGCTGCAACTATCTGTTGAGGCTGCCTCTTTGCTCTCTCTTGCAGCCAACCCTGGTGGATACCCTCTACATAGCCTCCTACTGTCTCGGCACGTGTCGGCATAGCTCCATCCACCCAGGCACCTATCTGTACATTTTTACCATGTTTTATATTGCGGGAAAAATTTGGTGGTATTTCTATTGCAAGATTGAGTTCACCGGATCTCATGCGCCGTTCCAGCTCCTCATAATTTGAGATCGGAGGACGCCCTGTAAAATATCGCGACCCTGAAAGGTTCAACGCATAATTCTGACTCAACACCGTCTGGTCACGATCAAGCACCGCGTAGCTCAAGTTTTCTACATCCAAACTTACACCATATCCGATAACAAACATAAGAATAAAAGTTCCAAACACAGCCATTACACCGCGTACAGGATCACGCATTAATTCAAGTGATTCGTGCAGGCAGTAACTCCAGGCGCGCTTCCAGTTAAACCATCTATTGTAGCCCCGGGGCTTATTTTTTTGTGTGGGTTTTTTTACTTCTTCTCTTTTCGTAACAGGAGCAGGAGAAACATCATCGTCATCTAAAGTTGCCTCTTTTAGGTAACTGATAAACGCCTCTTCCAGAGTAGCTGAACCTCTCTTCCGGACAAGCTCAGTCGGTACGTCGGTAACAAGCACCTTTCCCGCATGCATAAGTGAAATGCGGTCACACCGTTCCGCTTCATTCATAAAATGCGTAGAGACAAATATCGTAACTCCGTCGTTTCGTGACAGGTCGATCATTAATTGCCACATAGTATCGCGTGCAATTGGATCTACCCCCGAAGTTGGTTCATCAAGAATGAGAAGTTCAGGTTTATGTACCATCGCCACAGCAAGCGAAAGGCGCTGGCGTATTCCCAGAGGTAATTTATCCGGCATAACATCAAGAACCTCTTCCAGTCCGAAACGCTGTACCATTTCGTCAATTCGACTGGGAATTTTTTCTTTATCCACTTTAAATAGCCGTGCGTGAAGAATAAGGTTTTGGCGAACAGATAATTCTGTATAGAGGGAAAAAAGCTGAGACATGTAACCTACGCGACGACGGGTTTCAATGTCACTTGCGGTAACTTTGTGACCAAAAAGAGAGGCGTGACCCTCTGAAGGCTCCAGCAATCCGGTCAACATTTTCATCGTAGTCGTCTTGCCGCAACCGTTTGAACCAAGGAATCCAAATATTTCTCCGCGGCTGATCTTCAAACTTACATGGTCCACTGCTACGAACTTGCCAAAGCGCATTGTAAGACCCTCTGCTTCAATGGCATATACTACCTTTTCATCCATAACAAGAGGCGGAATGACAACTTCACTGTGTTGATTGCGTTTTTCTTCGGGGAGCAGAGCAATAAAAGCCGCATCCAGAGAATTAGATTTTGTCCTCTCAAGCAGTTCAGCAGGGGTACCGGTAGCCAGTACTTTCCCGGAATCCATAACAAAGAGCCAGTCAAAACGCTGGGCTTCGTCCATATATGCTGTCGCAACGATCACGCTCATCTCGGGACGTTCTTCCCGAATTCTGTTTATAAGATCCCAGAACTGAGCACGCGCAAGTGGGTCAACACCGGTTGTCGGTTCATCTAAAATAAGAAAATCCGGATCATGAATCAGAGCACAGCAAAGTCCAAGTTTTTGCTTCATTCCACCGGATAACTTGCCTGCCGGACGATCCATAAATTTTGTCAGACCGGTACTCCGGCACAAATCATCTATGCGACTGCGGCGTTCAGCTCCGCCATGGCCAAATAGTATCCCGAAAAACTGAAGATTCTCTTCGACAGACAAGGTTGGAGCAAGATTTTTACCAAGCCCCTGTGGCATATACGCGATGCGGTTGCACACATCATCGCGGTGGCGTTTGCTGGACATATCTCCATCCAGCACCATTACCTGTCCCTGTTGAATTGCCTTTGCACCTGAAAGAAGCGAGAGCATTGTGGATTTTCCTACCCCATCAGGTCCGATCACTCCAACCATACAGCCTGCCGGAATGTTTAGCGAAACGTTATCCAGCGCAAGCGTTTTCCCGTAACTCAGAGAAATATCAGTCAGAGTTGCAACAGGAGCAGAGGTCTTGCAATCAGGGATCATTATTTCACCTTGATTTTCAGATTTGCCGGCCATTCACCATGTGGATCCAATTTGATCCACGCTACGCCCGGAAGCCCGGTTTTGACCATTTCTATGTTTTTCTTCAGCAATTCAGGAGAAATTCTTGCCTTGACCCTGAACATCAGTTTCTCTCTTTCACTGGCGGTCTCCACGGTTTTTGGTGTGAACTGCGCAACACTTGCAACAAATGATATCTGTGCCGGGATGATCATATCAGGAGCTGCGTCCAATATTATTCGGGCGTCGCTACCTATCGCGACCTTGCCTGCCACTGTCTCAGGAAGGAAAAAAGTCATATATACATCACTTAGGTCGACCAGGCTGAGTATCGTTCCTCCTGCCGGCATCACCTCTCCAGGCTGAGCAACGCGGAATTGTATACGTCCGTCTCGCGGAGCTTTCAGATGGCTGTCTTCTATATCGGCCTCTATACGGGCAACTGTTGACTGAGCTGCAGAAACGCCCGATCTGGTGTTGATGACCTGGGCCATTGCTGCATTTACACCGGCCTTAGCGGCTATGACCTGAGACTGGGCAGAAACAAACTCAGCCTTTTTACCGCCGTATTCCGAGGTTATGTTATCGAATTCCTGAACTGATATTACATTTTCATCCATCAGAGCTTTAGAACGCACATAACGTTTCTGGACGCCGTCCAGTTCGCTTTTGCGCTGTTTAACAACGGCCTCTGCCGTAGCAACGTCTCCCCTTCGCACTGCCACCTGAGCCTCGGCTCCGGCAACTGCAGCGATAGCCTGCTCTTTCTGGGCAATAGCTTCATTACGCTGTGCTTCGAGAACATCGACCTGCATCTTCGATAGCATCTGGCCCGCTATTACGAAATCGCCTTCATCTGCCATTACCTCAACCACTCGGCCTCCAAGTTTTGTCGCAATATTAATTTCGGTGGCCTCAATGCGGCCGTTTCCGCTTACAAGTCCTACATCATTATTAGAGGGCTTCAAAATCATCCTGCCCGCTACTGCCACTACGACCACAACAGCTACAACGGCAACCCAGATAAAGATCATCCTTTTCCTTTTTTGCGGTATAGCGTTTAATTTTTCAGGATTAGACATATATAGTTATTCCTCCCTTTGCAGAAAACTTTCAAAAGTACTCTTATAATTCACCCATGGCATAAAGTAGGTCAGCATAGGCTGTCCTTGCTTCCGCTACCGCATTTGTCCTGGCGTTTCTCGTGTCTGTCATGGCTAAACGGGCATCCAGCACGTCTATGTTAGTTCCCATCTGGTTCTGATAACGTTTCATGGCTATCCGGTAATCTTCCTCGGACTGAACTACCGAGTCTTCGGTAACTTTGACTCTCTGGATAGCTGAATCAAGGTTTACACTGGCCTTCGATACACCCAGCCCTATGTCACGTTTCAAATCTTCAATGCGATATAATAATTCTTCAGCTACTCCCTGAGCCTCTACGACCTGCCCATGAACTTTTCCTGAATCAAATAGCCTGAGTTCGGCAAAAATTCCTATTCTCCATTCGTCATCTTCTGAAGGGAAGATCTTATCATCGGCGACACTGGCTTGTGCAGAAAGGCTGACCTGTGGCATCACCTGTCCCTTGACCGCCCTTACTGTTTGGAGTGCGGCATTTCTGGAAGCTTCGAGACCCTTCAGTTCAGGCCTCAGTCCTAAAGCCCTTGCCAGTGGATCCTCGGGCACATCAAAGTTCTCCAGATCGTAATCTCCGGCAGCAACTGTGTAGTTTTCCTCCAGCGACTGCCCTGTTATTCTTTCAAGCTCTTTCCAGGCAACTTTGACGTTGCTTTCTGCGCGAATTAAGTCCAGTTTTGACGAAGAAACTGAGACCTGGACCCTTAAAACTTCGTTCTTAGCAACGGCTCCTGTGCGGTAAAAAATCTCAACCTGTCGAAGATGTTCCTTGGCAAGATTCAGGGCTTCATCTGCAACCTGAGCACCGGAAATAGATTTCTGCAGCTCGTAAAATGCCCTGCGAGTCCCATTTCCAACCTGTTGGACTGTACGGTCAAGCTCTGTTTTTCTAGCGGTGACAAGCAGTTTTTCTGCTTCTGTGCGTGCGGGAAGAGTCCCTCCACTGTAAAGTACCTGTGTCAGGTTCAATGCAGCCCGGTATGTTTCTTCGTATCCCATGGGTACAACACCGGTCTGATTTTTTTCGTCATTATCAAAGGCGTAAGCATAAGGTTTTCTATTCAGTTTCTCATAACCAAACGATCCGTAGATCTGAGGCATCTGATCTGATCGTGTCTTTACCAGGCGACCCTCCTGCTGGCGGACGCGTGCATTCGCAGCTAGAATGAGAGGATTGGCTTCTCTTGAAATAACCAATAGTTTTTCAAGATCAAGTGTTTCAGCGCTATCTGCTCCTGTGGACATAAGCCCTATAGCGAATAACGCTGCACAGACAACAGCGAAATATGGTTTAATAAACAGTTTATCGAAGTTCATCAGACACCTTCTCTTCATAATAAAATAAAATCGCCGGCAAAACTTCTATTCCCATAAATAGAAGCCCGGACCATGAGGGATATGGATATAAATAAAACAGCGAGAGCAGCCCGAATGGACTGACCCATTCTAACTGGCCTCGCTGCTGCTAAATAAGAATATACCAGAGGTTACGGACTTAAACAAGGTAGACAATGCCTTTTGGTGTCCCCAATGCTAACCGAACGACCTCATTTATGCTAACTGCGGTAATACAAACTACTTAGAAACTCAACTTTCCCACCAATTGTTACTAGTGGATTTAAAACTTCTGTTTCTCGTTTTCTCTGTACATCTATTTTGACACAGAGGGGGAGTCGGTTGGGGAGTCAGTTGCAAATCGATTGCAAATCAATTGTTACACCTCAAAAACGACCCTCTTTGCCATCCCCAACAGGACAATTGTGAAACTGCGACCAATACGGTTCGCGTGCAATTGTAGAGGCGGGGAAGCAATAGGCAAGCAATAGGCAAGCGTTGGCAAGCAATAGGCAAGCAGTTGTTAGG
>JAAZCN010000224.1 GCA_012513245.1 Synergistaceae bacterium
CAACGCGTTGACTCTGGGAAGTCTTTATGGTCTCATCGCGATAGGCTACACAATGGTATACGGCATTCTTAGATTGATCAATTTTGCACACGGCGACATCTTTATGTTAAGTGCCTATTTTGTTTTCTTTGGTATTACTCTTCTACATCTTCCATGGGTCGCCGCGGTAGCCCTTTCCATTGCCGCTACTGCACTCTTCGGAGTAATGGTCGACCGTATCGCCTACAGGCCACTAAGGGATGCTCCAAGAATATCAGCCCTTATAAGTGCTATAGGAGTCTCATTTTTTATTGAAAATATGTGTTTGGTGCTCTTTTCCGGAGTTCCAAAACCAATGCCTAGGCTTGAAATGCTTGTAACTGTTATGCAGTTTGGCAATATAAGGATCCTTCCTCTTGCGATATTTGTTCCCGTCTGTTCTTTCCTTCTTGTGGGAGGCCTTCTGTGGGTACTTTATAAGACACCACCCGGATTGGCGATGCGCGCCATATCAAGGGATATAGAAACCACACGTCTCATGGGTGTAAGGGTCGACAGGATAATAGCTCTTACATTTGCTATAGGTTCAGCCCTTGCTGCCGCAGCAGGAATCATGTGGGCGCTAAGATATCCGCAGATACATCCTTTTATGGGAGTATTTCCTGGTTTCAAGGCATTTATAGCTGCAGTCCTAGGAGGTATCGGTTCTGTTCAGGGCGCTATGATAGGCGGACTTTTGCTTGGCCTCATAGAGATCATGATCATAGCTTTTTTCCCTGAGTTTTCGGGTTACAGGGATGCTTTTGCCTTTGTCCTGCTTATAATGATACTTTTTGTTAAGCCGACGGGACTTATGGGTGAGAAACTGGAGGACAAGATATGATGCAGAAAAAAACTAAAATCATTCTCAACCTCTTACTTACCCTTCTTCTTGCGTTTTTTCTGTGGTGGGCCCAAGGTAATCTGGATGGCTACAAAATACAGATCCTGAACCTTATCGCAGTAAATGCTATCCTTGCACTAAGTCTTAACCTGATTTACGGTTTCACTGGGATGTGCTCGCTGGGACATGCCGGTTTTATGGCCATTGGCGCCTATGTAAGCGCTATTCTTGTACTGCC
Organism: Synergistaceae bacterium; assembly: GCA_012513245.1. The sequence continues at coordinate 1,101 of JAAZCN010000224.1, forward strand.
TGCGGCACAAAAAGAGATGATGTACATTCTTGAGCCTATAATCTGGCCTTTCTCTGTGATTCATGCTCCATTTTTTATCTCTGTTCTCGCCGGAGGCCTGGTCGCAGCTCTTCTTGGCCTTCTGATAGCACTTCCTGTCCTCCGACTCGGAGGCGACTATCTTGGGATAGCGACGCTAGGGTTCGCTGAAATAATAAGAGTTGTATTCACAAATATTACGCCGGTAACTAATGGAGCTCTGGGACTGAAGGGCATACCTTCTTATGCTGATCTTGGGTGGAATTATTTCTGGTGTATCCTAACCTTTTATGTTATCGTAAAACTGCTTTCGAGTAATTTTGGAAACTGTCTAAGAGCTATAAGGGACGATGAAGTGGCGGCAAAAGCTATGGGAATCAATACATTTAAATGCAAGGCGATATCTTTCGCTGTAGGCGCTTTTTTTGCCGGTGTGGGCGGCGCATTGATGGGAAGCCTGATAACGACGATAGACCCTAAGATGTTCAACTTCCAGCTGACATTTAACATTCTGATGATAGTTGTCGCCGGCGGGCTCGGTTCTATAACGGGTTCGATGGTTGGTGCGGTAGTAATAACAGTGCTTCTGGAATGGCTCAGGTTTGTTGAAGACACTGTACAGATAGGATCGTTTGTTCTTGAAGGTATCCCCGGGATGAGGATGGTAATATTCTCAGTCGTTCTTCTCTTCATTATTCTCTACCGCAGGGAAGGGATTATTGGGGGATATGAATTCAGCTGGGACAGCGTGAGCAGGCTTTTCAGCAAAAAGGGGGACGAATAGATGGGCATATCCGTTCTCAAAACAGAAAATGTAACGATAAGATTCGGCGGATTGACCGCTGTCGGAAATTTTAACATTGCTATTGAAGAAGGAAGCATCACAAGCCTGATAGGTCCAAACGGAGCGGGCAAAACGACATGTTTTAACATAATAACCGGATTCTACACTCCCACAGAGGGGAAAGTCATCTTCATGGGTAATGATGTCACCGGCATGAAGCCTCATGATCTCTGTCGCGCCGGTATAGCCAGAACTTTCCAGAATATCAGACTTTTCGCAGGAGGCACAGTGCTGCAAAATGTTATGACAGCCTGCTGGGTCAGACAAAAATCTCCATGGTGGACGGCTCCTCTTATGCTCCCCGGTTTTCTCAGAGAGGAGCGAGAGATAAGAGAGAAGTCAATGGAACTTCTAAAATCAGTTGGTTTAGTCCATCTCTCAAAAGAAATTGCGACCGGCTTGCCATATGGAGCCCAGAGAAGGCTTGAGATTGCAAGGGCGCTAGCCACAGAACCCAAACTTCTTCTGCTTGACGAGCCGGCTGCTGGGATGAATCCCCAGGAAAGCCAGGAGCTGATGGATTTTATAAGACAAATCAGAGATAAATTCCATCTGACCATCTTACTTATAGAACATGACATGAAAGTTGTAATGGGTATTTCAGAATGGATCAGGGTGCTTGACTATGGACTGCTTATAGCCGAAGGCACGCCGGATGAGATACGTTCAAACTGTAAGGTTATCGAGGCATACCTCGGAAAGGAGGCTGCCGCCTGTGCTGAAAATTGAGAACCTTAACGTTAATTACGGTGGGATCCATGCCATACGGGGGATATCCCTTGAAGTTCCGATCGGTAAAATCGTCACTCTGATAGGCGCAAACGGCGCCGGAAAAAGCAGTACACTTAGATCTGTAGCCGGACTTATCAAAAGTAAGACAGGGAGCATTTCCTGGAAAGGCAATAATATAATGGGACTTTTGCCAGAAGAAATCTTAATGGCCGGTGTTGCCTTATGCCCGGAAGGCCGGCGGATTTTCCCCCAGCTCACAGTTCTTGAAAACCTCAAGCTCGGTGGCTACACACGCAAAGACAA
>JAAZCN010000225.1 GCA_012513245.1 Synergistaceae bacterium
GCACTGTCGTACTTACTAACCCACGCCCGATCCATGCGACGTTTGGTGAGCATCGTTCCACAGTGCAAACATGGAAATTCATCTCTGACTTTTCCCGTTTTCTTGTCCACTGCAGCATTCCAGAAAATGACCTCGCGTGTACATTCTGGACAGACAAAAACATCCGACCATACTGTATATTTTATCTTGCCCTTGCTTCTGCCATCAGTGTGGAGTGTCTCATACATCCAACCGCATTCAATTTCCACTTCTTCCAGGATGCGCTTTGCTTCCCGCTCAAAGGCCTGCACATCTACTGGGGTGTTGTAGTTATAAGCGATGAAAGTGGCCGCAGGAGATAGATCATTAAGCACGGCACGGCGTAAGCCGAGCTTTGAAAACGGCTTCCAAATCGTCTTACCGTTCTCGTCTGTCTCCTGCTGGGAGATCGTGCCGTTTTTGTCGACTCGATAGCCAAGAGACTCTACCACAGTCCTGTCGCCACACATCTGTGCCGCAACACCAGTCATACCCGTTCCACAGAATCCGTCGAATACGACATCCCCAGGCTCCGTGTAGTGCAGTATGTACCGCATGATTGCCTTGTGCGGGACCTTGGTGTGATAGGAGTGGGCGTTGTAGATCGGTTCGTTCTTGCCCTCGCTCACATCCGCGGCGAACGGCTCGCGGCTATATGGCTTGTTCGGATCGTAGGGCGTGCCATACTGCTTGATGAAGTCACTAATGAACGGGTTTGGGCATGCTGTATAATACGGCGGATCTGATAAATTCAAGATATCCTCGTCTGAACCAATAGGAAAACCCTCGATTTTACGAAACTCTGGGTCCTTCAGTTTTTCGCGCAATTTATCTAGGAAGTATTCCCGTCGCTTATGGTCATTATCAAACGTTATTCCCAGGCACTCTACGGGTTCCTCCATCTTGGCAGAAGAGTTAATATTAAAAAGCGATCCTTGGTTTGATGGATTATTCTTCATCTTTCTCTCCTTATTCAAGAACGATCCGAACTTTGTCGGGTTCTTTGCCCTTAGTAAGCATGTCCAGGTATTCCTCAAACCGCTTCCTCATCTCCGACATGGTGGCCGGTGAGCCGCCCGCGAGAAGAGCCTCACGCAGTTCCACAATTTTGACCGGAACCTTGGTGAGCCCGGAGAGCACCTCTTGCAAAGCTCGGATGAAGTTCTGGTCAAGTTCGTCCGGCAGTGTACGCTTCTTGATGAAGCCATCCACCAGCTTGCGCTGTTCGGGTTTGAGCAGATTCATGTTCTCCTTGGTGGTCGGGTCTTCGAGGTTGGCAAGTAGTGTCTGAACCCAGTTTTCAACCAACTTATCCAGCTCACAGTCCAGGACCTCGAGCATCGTAGCTGCGTGAGCCGTGGGCGGTTCCGCGACCGGTTTGAAGTTGCAGTGCGGGCAGACCGGCGAAGCCTCCAATTCCTGCTCTGTAAGTGCAAAGCAGCTCTTCAATCCGGCGAGCCGGTTCTGGAAATCCGAGAGGTGCTGGCGCGGCATCAGTTCGATTGTGGAGAGCTTCTGCAGGTCCTTGAGCCGTTCGTCGCCCATGAGCTGGGCCTTGTGCTTGTCTTCGTTCACGCCGAGACGTGCTTTGGCGTGCATGGAAAGGTAGACCAGCAGGTAGGTCTTCTTGAGGTCGCTGAGCTTACGCTGAGTCTGCTGGCGGAATGCCACCACACTCCGCTTGGTCGGGTCACATATCTGGGCAAGAATTTGATCTCGTGCTGTTTTTATCTCGTCGATCCACTCGTGACCTGTGGGCAGAACCGCCTCGGCGGTGGAGAGGTACGAGGCCGTGGACCCGAAATCGACAACCAACTCCTCCAGCAACTCAATCTCGGCAAGGGATTCTAGCCCACTACGCTGAGTGGTCACTTCCGAGGCGTCATAGCGAAAGTTTTTGAGCTTGCCAGTTGTTGTATAGGCTTGCATGGATTCAAGGAAGGTCTTGGTTTCGTCCAGCTTCGCACGGAACTTATTGCTTTCATCCTCGGTCAACAGGCTACGGCCCCAGAAGAACAATCCGGTCTGCATGCTCTGCTGCACCAGCACCAACCGTTCGACAGAGTTGATAACGGCCTTCTGTAACTCTTGAACCGGTTCGTCTTTGCCCTGGGTAACCAGTTGCGCCATGCCAGGCGTGAGTCCGAGCAGTTCAAAAAGTGCCTTGAGCGCCGGAAGGTTCCAATCCTTAGGACGTTCGATGTGTTTAAACTGAGTTAATTCCTCTATCCTGGTACCAGCCAATTGCACTAGGTTAGTGGCATCAAACTTATTTCCCGGAATGGAAAGTACAATTTCACCAGCATAAACCAACACAGCCATCAGCACCATAGCCCATTCAGGTTCTAGTCGTAATGATTCTGGAGCTAAGTACTCTACACCAAGTACATCCTTAATCAACTCGGAGCGATTAAGCACTTGTCCTTGTCCTTTAAGCTTCGCTATGTTGAGGATATACTTAATGTACTTAGAACGATAAGGGTCATGTCGGTCTCCATCAAGAAGCTCCAACGCATCCAATACTGCAACAGCCTGCTTCGTACGGTTTAGTCCAGCAATTGCGCGAAGGGCATCTTGTGCAGCCTGTGCTCGGTTCGCGCCCGTGATAAGCACCGAAAAGAACGGATACTCAGGAGCCTGGTCCTGGAACGTCGTTCCTAGACAGATGCCCCCAATGGTGTTTATCAAATCACGGAAGTTTATGCGTTCGTGGGAGCTGATTCCGGAAAGTTCTCGTATAGACTTGCCTTTTACCCATTCGGCCAGAGGCTTTGTTCGTCCTTGGTAAGATACATCGAACGCAATAGTCATGTTCTTCTGAAGCCACTCTACAAGATTGCGTAGGGAAATCAATGACTTGGATTCGTATGTGGATTTAGCATGACCGGAAGCTGTTGAGGCAAGATCCAGTGCTGCGGCGTAGCTTTTAAGCGATGTGCGGAACTCTTCGTCAATGTTAGTGATGCGAAAGAAGAGTTCTTCTGGTTTTTTTTCGTCCTTAAAATGCGGCGCATCAAAAGGCTGAATAAAATAAATATAAAAGTCCCTTGGCGGGACAGCAGTAGAGCGTTCGTTAGGCGCTCCGAAGAAAAGGTATCCCTGGCGCGCAGCTTTGTGCTCTAACCACTCAATCTCGTGCTGCCAAATCTTATAGCCTGTTACATATGTCTGATCGGTACATTCCATGACACGTCGAAGCGCCTCGTAATAATAGCGATCGAGTTGTGAGGAATCGAGACACTCTGCCCGCCTCTCAATGAGTGCGTCGTAATCATCAGTCTTTTTAAGGTCTAGGTAATATTGGTGATTGTCTGAATTTGACGAAATGAACTGGCCGCTGACTGTCCTAATGATTTCACGAAGAACTGTCTCAACCTGAGAGAGCAAATCGTCGGCTGGATCTCCGCCAAGCTCCTCGATACCCGGCTGGAAAAGGCACAATCCATCCCGAAGTTCTTCTGGTGTTGCACCCAAGGGAGCATAAATGTCTCCAGTTGTTAGTCTGTGAACGGAGAGTGCGTGAATGAGCTGTGTCGCCATTGGTCTGTATGCCGGTCTGGTAAAGGCCTGCTGTATACGAGATTCAAGTACCATACTGCAATCGATTACCGCTTTGATGTCAGGAACAGCTCTGAAGGAAGGGTTCTCACGCAACGTGGTCCAGTAAACGTCATAGGAAATAATGCCAGGGTGGTCCTCTGGTAAATTTTTATCAATAAGTTTCTTTATGGACAGTGAAATGGTCTTGAGAACCTCGCGTTTTTCTACCGCTGTTACCCGTTCGAAGGTGTCTATATAGTCTGGATGTACTGGGAAGAGATTTACAAATTCATCCATACGCTCATTCATGTGACCATAATACTTAGCAAAAGGAGTCAAGTATTACCTGATTTTCAGCTGGTGTTCAGCTGTCTTCTTGAGCAGTCGTTCGGCTACTACGAACTTAACGTCTCTACGGGCAATGAGGATTTGTTCGAAGCGGTCCTTCACCCGGCGGATGCTGTCGGCCACAAAAGAAAAACGGGGGCTGTCAAAAATAGCTTCCTGAACACCTGCGATGAAGCGAAAACGCAGGTCTTTGCAAACCTCACCGACTTCGCGCAGGAAGTTAAGATCAAGAATGAGTTCCTGGTCCTTGCGTGTCCGCAGGTAGTCTAGCAATTCATCTACTACTAATAGCAGGCCGTGATCTGGAAACTCTTTATGGAATGCGGTCATCAAATCTTCAAATGACCTTTTGTTGTTGGACACCTTGTCTGCAGATGGGAAAGTATACGATACACCCATCACAGACAGGTGCTCCTCTAGTTCGGCCACTAGAATATCACGCAGGGACATAGTCGTAGATCCTATTTCAGTTCTAATAACCTTGAACTGCCCACTGATACTGGCGGCGGCATTTGCCACGCTTTTGTCATTCAAGTATTTCACAAGATCCCCGTTTTCAGCTAGTGCAGAAATAACGGACATGAGGTGCGATTTACCGGTACCGTAGTTGCCAACTACCAAAAGCCCCTTGTTGTCCATAGGCTGGTCAAACTGAAGCTGAGGAATGACTATGCTGACCAACTTCTCGGCCATCTCCGAGGAAATCACGTAGGTTTTGACAAGTTGTTGGGCAACGGTAGCCTCATCTGCTGTACGTAGCTGAATTACGGATTCGATAGGTTCAAATTGGATCAGGTCACAGTATTTCATCTCATTTGCCCTCCTGTTTATTCCTTGCTCTCATGCAACAACCACTGTGTTCACTACTAGGAAATCTTGTAATGGGTATCTTTTGTATTCTGGGTGATCCGGCTCTGCATAGGCTATATACTCGCGGTCGACTAAGCCGCTCCACGACGCAACCAGAGTTTTGTTTCGCGAAATACCTTGCAGTAGACGTAACGGGTCCTGCTTGAGCGAGAGATCGAAAAGTATTTCAATGTTATCTAGCAGAACCACTTCGACTGCTGGTGCATCCAAAATCTCAAAAAGGATACGCTGTAACTGCAAAGCACGTTGGCGCTCCGTAAGATCAAGCAAACGCTTGGAAAGATTCAAATTAACGTTTATTAAAGGGGCAGACGTACGTGCATGGATATCCTGCATCAGAGAAGTCTTTCCCGTACCGGGCGGCCCCACCAAAACAACAAGGCGATAGTACAGTTTGGCAGCATGGTCAATATTCTCTAGGACCATGTCGATCAGTTGTTCAGTCATTTCCCTGTTTTCTTCCTGAGCCTGGTTGGTGTGCTCGCGTTTCATCAAGCCAATCGTCAATAGTTTTTTTGCGGAAACGCCAGTGCCGGCCAATTTTTTGGGAGGGGATCTTACCTTCTCTAACTAGCTTGTAAAGCGTAGATTTGGGTATTTTAAGGTAGGTGGTCAACTCTTCGATGGTCAGGACGTCATTTAGTTTTTCATCCATCAAGCGCACCCCTAATGGTATTAAGGCTGAGATCACCTTAGAATACCTCATATTTTATAGATAATTTACAGTTATTGACAGTTGCTGTCAATAACTGTTTGTTAAACGGTTATCTTTTATTTATCGGTGGATATATCGTGTGTGTACAATCCGGGATCATTTGGAAGCCACAGAAGACCAGAGTGGCAACCTACACAATTGACAAATCAGGAATTCCCCGAGTTTTTTCAGTTTTTTTTCCCGTTGACCTTCGACTTCCATATCCACTTCAAATTTTCTGATCGGTGTCCCAATCATACAAATATATCCATTGCTTTCAATTATGAAGGTCTGACGCATCAAGGGTTCTTCTTCATTTTACCAACTTTTCTGCTTCTCTGAAGGCCCTGTATCTTAAATCAGCGCCGGAGCCAAACCAGAGAGAGTCAAGTTTATCATTCCGATAATTGCGATAATGGTCAATGTATTCCGTCATGGCGTTATATCCTGCCCAAACCGTGCCTCTTACGTTCTGGATTTCCTGACCGGTTCCTGCATCAAAAAGCTGTCTGATAAGGTCCCATCTTTTCGCTCTCTGCAAATCCTTTTCTTTTAGTAAATCAAGGTCTATTCTGTTCCCATACCATACTTTAGTAAAATAACCTTCAAATTCTGTATCCGTCATTTTTGTTCTTGCAAACTTCTTGAAAAGCTGGATACTGTCATTGAATTTGAGAGTCGTTGTATTGACAAGGTCCTTCGCAAATTCCATCTGTTCTATAATTCCGTTCGTGTGCTTGATAGTGATTGCCTGACCTTTTCGCTCATTACTTGAGTTTCCACTTAATGCTGCGTTCAGCGTATTCATACACACTACTCTGATCGGGGTAAATTTAACAATCAACGAAAGTGATCCGTCATGCGAATTACAAAGGAGAAGATAAGACCGCACGGCATCATTCTTTAGTACTTCATCTTCCCCGAGCAACTTTGCCAGAACCCACACTTTTTGACCATTTCTCAGACTGCCGCCGGCTTCAAGCGTAGCCTGTTTGTTCTTAAGAAGGAAATCAAACCACTGGAACGCCTCAATATTCTGCACAGGTTGGTAATTTGCTCCAACAATTCCAAGGACACTATTGTCAGTCTCTCGTACGATGGCTTTATGTGTTGTAATTTTAGAGGTATTTATAGCACTTTTTTTAATACCTTCAATATTATTCTTGTTAAACTCCTGTTCCATGTCCACATATACAGGTTTTTCAATAACTTTCCAGTTAGTCCCGCTAGCCACTAATGCTTCTTCAACTGTCGGCGGTTCTTTAAGGACCACGCCTAAATTATGCCAGGCTGGTTTATTAGTAAAAAATCCTGATTCAAATTCGTGTGCCATTACTATTTCCTCCTCTCGATTTATGGTTATAGTTTCCATATCCTTCAGAGATAGTAGTTGTTTGTATCTTTAAAGATTATCACACTAAAGCGACAGCTTAAATGCGAAGTATAAGATTCTAAAAACATTTTCACATATGATAAATTCTTACTCAGTATTTCATTGTAGTTATCACACAGAATTGCTCAATCTAGAAAGTTCTAGTAAGGTTTTCTTGCTCCGGTTCTCTATCTTTAACCCTAAATAAAAAGTTACTATTAAATCTCAATCATATAATATTTTCTGTTGCTATCTAGTGATTGCCATTCAAATTGATAATCCCCTATCAATTCGATACATTCATCATCTTTTGTTTCACCGGTAGGCTTATATATTTTGCCGAATAACCGGAATTCTTTTCTAAAATACTTGTATATAGATGTGATGTTGTCTCCACGATAGAAAGGCCGGTCAGATACAAGAACTAAGGAATAAGTTCTATTGAATCCCAAATGTTTCAGTTCTTCCATAAACTTAAGATCCTTTACAAAAGCATACATCTGCTCTGGGTACTGTCCATTCAACGGGCACTTAAGTTCTACTGCATATTTTTCTTTACCATCCTGTGAGAATACAACGATATCTATTTCTTTTTTTACAGTATGTTTTTGATTGAAGAAATAAGAAACGTTTCGTTCGAACTATACCTTATAAGAGGGCAGCATGTTTCTGAGATAGACACCTAGTTTGTGCTGGAGGCTAAATTCGTTATATATTTCTATATTATTTATACGCACTTTAACAAAAAAATGCTCAATTAAAGCTTTTAAATCGATATTACGAGAAACTATATTATTTACTTCTTCCGCATTGTTACGCTGGTATTTCTCAGAGATATCTCCTGACAAGATGCTTGTGTTCGTCTCTGATGGCTCCTGGAAATTCCCTTCAAAAACCAGATAATTTTTTATAATTCCATCTGACTTAGAAGTCCTTTTTATGATCCCTTGCTTCTCTAGCAGCGACCTGCATATTATATTGACAGGCTGTTGTTTTGCCCCTATTCCCATAATAATTTTCGTCAATTCCATATCAGACAGGCCCTGCTGTCGTGAAAGTGTTTCTATAATGTCATCTCTTTTGGACATGGTTTAACCTCCTCAGAATTGTATCTATCAAAAAATAGATCCATTGCTGTGAATTGTTTAAATCTGGACTCTATGAGCCTTATGTCCTTTGAAATGTTTAATTTTTGCTAAAATTTGTGGATGGCTACTAAACTGTTTTCGGACAATTACTGCAGGTTCTTTTTAAGTTTTTATCGATCAAGAGCTTGTGATAAATAGTGAAATATGAAAAAACAGCATCATAAGAAACTATTACTATATAAATAAACACAATCGTATCACAAATCTGAAAAAATGGTA
>JAAZCN010000226.1 GCA_012513245.1 Synergistaceae bacterium
CTTCGTAGGAACAAGACAAGATCGATGCTGACGGCATTGGGGATCATAATAGGTGTAGCAGCGGTAATTGCGGCCTTCGCGGTGGGACAGGGAGCCAACAAGAGCATAGATGAACAGATAGCCTCCTTCGGCAGCAATTTCATAATGGTATTCCCCGACAGAGCTGCCTCCTCGGCTTCGGGAACGGTCAAATACCTGACATATGATGATGCAATTGCTATTAATAGGGAAGTGTCAGGTATAGAGGCTGTGGCACCTATGATAAACACGTCGGCCCAGCTTGTTTACGGCAACACAAACTGGAACACGAGCGTAACAGGGAGCACTCCCTCATATTCGCTGGTTCAGGACCGTGAAGTCGAGTCCGGTCGGAACATAAGTGACAGTGATGTCAGGCAGGGTGCCAAGATAGCTGTCATAGGGAAGACCATAGCAGACAAGATGTTCTTTGGTGAAGACCCCGTAGGTAAGTCGATCAGGATCAAGAGGATCCCCTTTACGATCATCGGAGTCTTAAAAGCAAAGGGACAGAATACGATGGGACAGGACCTTGATGACTTAGTCCTTGTACCTCTGACCGCTGCGCAAAGAAGGCTGGTCAGGTGGAACACTCCCGGAAGAGTCAGCAGCATTTTCATAAAAGGGGTCTCTATGAATTCACTTCAGTATATACAGAGCGAGACAGAGGCTCTTCTAAGGGAAAGACACAGGATCAGGCCCGGTGAAGCCGATGACTTTTCAGTAAGGAACATATCACAGATGCTTGAGGCCCGCCGAAAAACTACGGCGATAATGTCTATGCTTCTTGGGTCTATAGCCGTAATATCTCTTGTCGTCGGAGGAATTGGCATAATGAACATAATGCTTGTATCTGTAACGGAGCGTACGAGAGAAATAGGAATAAGGATGGCGGTCGGTGCAAAATCCCGCGACATCCGCTTCCAGTTCCTTATAGAGGCGGTATTGCTTTCGATGATAGGAGGCACTCTGGGAATAATACTGGGAATCTTTACAGGCTATGGCTTGGCCAAACTCACATCGGCTCCTCCGATATTCTCTGCCGGATCAATAATACTTGCATTTGTCTTTTCGGCTCTTGTAGGGGTCGGATTCGGATACTATCCGGCATGGAAGGCATCCCTTCTGAATCCGATCGACGCGCTAAAATACGAATAACATCTATCAACATATTCTTGGTGATCACAAAAATAATTGTGGTTGCTCTTCCATTTTTTTAAATAATGCCTTAATATATAGTTGCGCAACAATGAAAAAGTTTCATTTAATAGGAAAGCGGAGGTGTATCCATGTTGACCAGCAAATTGCTTGATGACATCGGAATACAGATACTGAAAATACTTCAGGAAGATGGAAGAATATCCTTTAATGAACTTGGAAGACGAGTCGGCCTTTCTTCCCCGGCGGTTGCCGAAAGGGTCCGCCGCATGGAGGATGCAGGCATAATAATGGGCTATAAAGCTGTAGTTGATCAGGCCAAAGTAGGCTATCCCATTATGGCTTATATCCGTCTGGCTATCCCTGTCGCTCTTCTTGCTCAGTCAGACGAAATGGCCAAGGCAATACCGGAAGTCCTTGAATGCCACCACCTTACCGGAAGCGACGGAGTGATCCTTAAAGTAGTAGTATCTTCAGTAGGGCATCTTGAGGATGTAATAAGTCAAATGGGCAGCTGCGGAATGACTACTACCGCAATAGTTCTATCCTCACCCGTTCTCGGAAGGTCTATAGATCCGGTAAAACCTACAAACAACAACGGTCATTGATCGAAGCAGTAGTCTGAATGACTGAGATAAACCGGGAAGCCGTAAGCAATATTCTCAGCAGAAGAAGCATCCGCAGGTTTGATCCGTCAAAACATGTGGACGATGCTTCTTTGAAAATCATTTTGGAGTGTGCAAGCGCGGCGCCAAGCGCAAACAACTACCGTCCGTGGCATTTTGTGGTCATAAACAAAAGAGAGATACTTGACAGGATGGCAGAGCTGCACCCATACGGAAAGATGCTTAGAACAGCTGCTCTTGCGATAGCCGTATGTGCTGAGACAGAACGTGAAGGCAAGATACTTAGGTATTGGGAAGAAGATTGTGCTGCGGCCATGCAGAACATACTGCTTTCAGCTAATGCGCTTGAATTCGGGTCGGTATGGCTTGGCGTCAAACGAGGCGACAACGACCTGGAAGTAAGGTTCAAATCGCTTCTCAATGTGCCAACCGAAATTTCGCTTATGGCTATTGCCGCCATAGGCCGGCCTATTGAAACAAAGGATCCTCACA
>JAAZCN010000227.1 GCA_012513245.1 Synergistaceae bacterium
GAACAATAGAGCAATCAAAGCCATTGATACGCTGGGAGTAACTCTGGCTTCGGATACGCTGATAAGCGAAATGCCGGTTGGCCATAAACAATTTATAGAGATAGCCCGCGAGATCGACAGAAAGAAGACAAAACTTTTAGTTTTAGACGAACCCACAGCTGTACTTGCAGAATCCGAGGCCAAAGTTCTTATTGGCGCATTAAAAAAACTTGCAAGCCAGGGTATAGCGATAATATTCATCTCTCACAGGCTCCAAGAGATCATCGATCTATGCGACAAGCTGGTGGTCCTGAGGGACGGCAGGGTCATCCAGGAAGCTGATACCAAAGAGACAAACGTAAGGCAGATAGCCAGCTGGATGGTAGGCAGACAGGTAGCAGTAGAGTCAGAAAAAGCAGAAGAAAAAAGCAAGTCCTGCGATGATGTTATCCTAAAGACAAAAAACCTTTGGGTAGATATGCCCGGAGAAACAGTAAGAGATGTTTCTCTGGAAATCTACAAGGGAGAAATATTCGGCCTTGGAGGCCTTGCCGGACAGGGCAAGGTTGGTATATCCAACGGAATAATGGGGCTTTACATCTCCGGCGGAAAGATTTTTGTCAGAAATAAGGAGATAAAACTCAACGATCCCAACGCATCCCTGATGGAAGGCATGGCCTTTGTATCAGAGGACCGCAGGGGGGTAGGTCTTCTCCTTGAAGAAGGAATAGACTGGAACGTAACATTCACTGCCATGCAGGTACAGGAAAAGTTTATCTTAAACCTGCTGGGAGGACTTATCAAGCTACGCGACGACAAGGCGATCACAAAATGTACGGAAGATTACATCAAAGCACTCGAGATCCGCTGCACCGGGCCCAAACAGAGAGCGGTGGAGCTTTCAGGAGGAAACCAGCAGAAGGTCTGCCTTGCCAAGGCATTCGCCGTAGCACCTGAGATACTCTTTGTCTCAGAACCCACGCGAGGAATAGATGTCGGGGCTAAAAAACTTGTCCTTGACACGCTTCGCAGAGTCAACGAAGAGACAGGAACGACAATAATCATGACCTCTTCCGAACTTGAAGAGCTCAGGTCCATCTGCGACAGGATCGCGATCATCAACGAAGGAAAAATATCGGGCATATTACCGGCGGAGTCCCCGGCTGAGGAATTTGGGCTCCTGATGCTGGGACATGTTGCCGAAGAGACAGCCGATGAAGTAACGGCAGAGATGTGCAGGTGATAAGGATGAAAGAAAAACTTCAGGTTTTTATTGAAAATGCCGGATGGCCCCGAATAATAATAGGGCTCTTCCTCCTCTCACTCTTTATCGCGGCTCCCATGGTAGAAGTCCGTCTGGATGCTTCACTTTCAGATACCCTTGTTCGTGTTGGAATGAACGGGATACTTGTCCTTGCGATGGTCCCCATGGTCCAGTCGGGTTGCGGACTCAACTTTGGTCTGCCGCTGGGGATAATAGCGGGGCTTCTTGGAGCAGTAACATCGATCCAAATCGGGATACAGGGAAGTTTGGGATTTCTGCTGGCAATGGTCATAGCAGTTCCTCTTGCAGTCGTTTTTGGATGGATGTACGGGCAGCTTCTCAACAGGGTCAAGGGGGATGAGATGATGATCGCTACTTACGTAGGATTCTCGTCCGTTGCTTTGATGTGTATGGCCTGGCTTCTCCTTCCTTACACCAGCCCGACGATGATCTGGGGCTACGGTGGCTCCGGACTCAGGACTACAATAAGCGTAGAAGGTTTCTGGTTCAACGCTCTAAGCAAACACCTCCACATCAGGATAGGAGAATTCTTTTATCTACCAATAGGAATGTATCTATTCTTTGCACTCATGATATTTCTTGTCTGGGGGTTTTTCCGTACAAAGACAGGGACTGCGGTGACAGCAGTCGGATCAAACCCTGAATTTGCAAGGGCTTCCGGTATCGACGTGGACAAAATGCGGACCATCTCCGTAATACTTTCAACAGTACTGGGTGCGATCGGAATACTTGTATACGAACAGAGCTTTGGATTTATCCAGCTCTATATGGGCCCCTTTTACATGGCCTTTCCTGCTGTAGCTGCGATATTGCTTGGAGGCGCATCGGTAAACAAGGCCTCTATGGTCAATGTCGTTGTAGGGACATTCCTCTTCCAGGGGATACTTACAATGACACCATCAGTAATAAACAGCGTAATGCAGACTGACATGTCTGAAGTTATCAGGATCATAGTCAGTAACGGAATGATCCTCTATGCCCTTACCAGGAAAGTTATGGTGAAGAGATAATGGCGGACAAAAATAAAGGCTCACTAAACATCAAGAACATTCTGGCCAATAATGCCGTCCCCATAATCTTTATCGGTCTTTCCGTGCTGGCGATACCTATTTCAGGTTTTTCTGCGAACTATCTCATACAGGAAATGCTGACAAGACTGGCAAGAAACTCATTCCTTGTACTTTCGCTTCTGATACCGATACTGGCAGGTATGGGACTTAACTTTGGTATGGTCCTGGGAGCGATGGCAGGTCAGATCGGTCTGATATTCGTAACAGACTGGGCAGTGACCGGTGTTTATGGAATGTTGCTTGCTGCTCTTATAGGAACGCCTATCGCTGTATTCCTTGGCTATATCTGCGGTGAGGTCCTTAATAGGGCTAAAGGCAGGGAGATGGTTACATCCTATATCCTGGGATTCTTCGTCAACGGTATATATCAGCTGATAGTACTTTACACTATGGGACGGCTCATCCCTATCAGCAATCCGCAGCTGGTCCTTTCCAGAGGATACGGAATAAGGAATGCTATAAACCTCACAGGAGTTAGACATGTACTTGACAACCTCATACCTTTACGAATTTCCAACATAGATATTCCCGTTGCGACATTCATATTCATAGGCCTTTTCTGCCTTTTTATCATCTGGTTCAGAAAGACAAAAATAGGGCAGGATATGAGGGCCCTCGGTCAGGATATGAAAGTTGCTGAGGAAGCAGGTATCCCTGTTGAACGGACCAGAATAATAGCAATAATGATATCAACGATCCTTGCATGTTACGGACAAATAATATTTCTGCAGAACATTGGTACGATGAATACATACAACAGCCATGAGCAGGCAGGAATGTTCGCTATAGCCGCTATCCTCATCGGTGGAGCCTCCGTAAGCAGAGCTACCATAACGAACGTCTTTGTTGGAGTTGTCCTTTTCCATCTTATGTTTGTCGTATCTCCCATGGCAGGCAAGGAGCTTATCGGACAGGCACAGCTTGGAGAATACTTTAGGGTCTTTATCTCCTACGGCATAATAGCTCTTGCACTTGTCCTCCACGCATGGAGAAGGATGAGAGCCAAGGCTGAGGCTCGCAGAAGTCTCAGGGGGGAGGAATAGATCATGAATAACGGATCTGTAAATAAAAAGAGATTAGTGATAAGGCTGATCCTTTTATCTCTCATCGTAGTAGTATGTTTTCTCCTCTTTTATTTTGGAAAGGAACATGAGCTACTTTTTGACAACAAAACAGTCGAAATCAACGGACAAAGTTATGAGGCTTTGGAATTTGTAAGGATAACTATAAATGGGGATGCCAAGAAATCAATAGAGCGCTATTCGAAAGAGAGAGATGTGGTAAAGGTCAGCGGACCCAAACATACGATAAAAGTAGAAATAGTTGATGAGGATTCAGACAAAGTCATCAAATCAGAAGAAAGAGTCTTCAATTTTGGAAAGACTTCCTCCCTCATGATATCTGTTCCGGCAGTCGCAGAAAAAGCACCGGATGTCTATCTGCCCCTCCCCGGTTCAATGACTCAGCCACCTGCTCCTGAACCCGCACCGGAAAAGGAGACAGAGACGACAGGGGCTATGGAAATAGCACCGCCGGTTCTTTCTGACTGATATCTTACCTACCAAGAGATATAATGAGACATAAAAAAATGCCGTCCGGATCACCGGACGGCATTTTTTTCATCTTCCGAAGGTTTATTCTGGATGTGGACGTTGAGGTGGGGATAGGTCATTATCAGACCGTTTTTCTTAAATAAATCGTCCATTCCGTTGTAAATATCCCAATAAACATCCCAGAATACGCTGTTATCGGACCATGCCCTTACTACATATTCGATAGAGCTCTCCTTATAATCGCCTACAGCGACAAAAGGTGCCGGGTCCTTATCTATAAGAGGATGAGAAGAAATGTATTCCAGCAAAACTTTGCGGACCTTTGCCGGCGGAGAATCGTAGGAGGCGGTAAATCTAAGGTTGAACCGTCTTTTTGCTTCCGTACTGTAATTTATTATCTTGGCGTTTGATACGTCACTGTTTGGTATATACATCAAGATGTTTTCAAAAGAGACAATTTTTGTATGAACATAACCAATTTCTTTAACGGTCCCTGCTGTTCCTCCTACATCCACATAGTCTCCGACTTTGAAGGGGTTAATTGAAAGAAGCATTAGCCCTGAAAGAACGTTTGAAAGCAGATTTTGTATAGAAAGAGAGATGGCCAGTCCGGCAACACTCAAAATGGCGACCAGGGAAGTTACCTGGATCCCGAGGGCGCTTGCCACTACCATGAAGATAATAAAATGCAGGACCAGTTTGACCGTTGTGCGAAGAAATTTATGCAGTGTTACATCTACGTTGGATTTTTTCAAGCCTCTGTTCAAGACGGAAAGAATTAGTTTCGAGATTATTAAACCGCCAATAAGATAGATGAGGGCGGGAAGAAGTGTCGAGAGAGTCAGCTTGCCGAAAAACTGGGTCACAGAAGAAAAATCAAGATTCATTTAGAGGGCCATCCTTTCAATTAATAGTTCTTTTAATACGTCAATTTTAACACATAGCGATGGTGAAGCACGGCTGACATCGCGCCTCATGAAGTGGCGATTCTTAAAGACAGAGGGACAGCTGAGCAGTGGTAAAGGCTGGCGGGAAATGTACCCGCCGGGGGGAGCCGGTTCCCGCTAGCCCCTACAACTGCTTGCCTATTGCTAGCCTATCGCTTGCCCGCACCTGCAACCGCTTCCCGCCAGAACGGTTTTATCTGGCAGCTTCCCGCGGCACGGTATCCGCCGCACTTCCCGCCAGCGTCTTCCTGGCAATCTTCATAAGTTCATCAGCAATAAATATCGTACTCGAAACCATAAATATCAAAAGCCAGTCGCCGAGGGAAAGGCTGACGGTATTGAAAAGCATATGTCCCAGGGGACTCTGAACTGCTCCTATCTGCATGATGATCGCACTTCCCACTCCCAGGAGGACCCAGCGGTTAGTGAAGGGGCCTATTGAAAAGATAGACCGTGAGGAGGAGCGGGCGTTGAAAGCCTGGAACCACTGAAAAGCAGCCAGAGTTGTGAAGGCTATGGTCCGGGCATAGTCGAGACCGCCGCTTTCATTCGCATACCAGAAGAGGCCTATAGTGCCCACGGCCATAATAGGTGTAAGGATGGCTATTCTCATAACAGAGACTCGGTCGATGATGAACTCCTTAGGATCTCGCGGAGGCCGTTTCAGTATGTCGGCGTGTCCGGGTTCCATTCCTAAAGGTACCGTGCAAGTCCCGTCTGTTACCAAATTGACCCATAATATCATTACTGCCGTAAGAGGCAGTTCAAGCCCTATGACCAGAGCCGCTACAAGGGTAAGGATCTCGCCAAGATTGGTTACCAGAAGGAAGAAGACCACACGCTGCAGGTTGTTGTATATGACCCGTCCTTCTTCCACAGCTTGCACAATAGTGGCGAAGTTGTCATCCATCAGGATCATGTCCGCAGCCTCTTTGGCCACTTCCGTTCCCGTTATTCCCATTGCAACACCTATGTCGGCTCCTTTGAGGGCAGGAGCGTCATTTACACCGTCGCCCGTCATTGCCACTATGTGTCCCTGTTCTTTGAGAGATTCCATGATCTTAAGTTTGTGAGAAGGTGTGACTCGGGCAAAGACACCTCGTTCGAGTGCTGCCCGTGCAAGTTCATGCTTTTCCATGCCATCTATTTCTTTGCCTGTTACTGCTTCTGTGCTGTCGGAAATACCTACAGCATTTGCTATAGCAAGCGCTGTTACTGCGTGATCGCCTGTTATCATGACCGGTCTGATCCCTGCGGCCTTCGCCTTCTTCACAGCCTCGATACTTTCTTCCCGTGGTGGGTCGATCATTCCCCACAATCCTGCAAACGTCAGATTTCCCTCGATTTCGGCCCGTTCCAGGTTGCCTTCGGTTCCGGAAATATCCCGATAGGCACCACCCAGCACGCGGAGGGCCTCTGATGCGAACTGGTCACTGAGTTGGGCTATTTCACTCCGATATTTATCATCCAGTTCTACTGCCGCTCCATTTATAAGTACATGAGAGCAGAACTCTAAGATGCGCTCAGGGGCACCTTTAACACATGCCACGTGCCCGGTGCCATTTTGGGCTTGTTGGAGGATCGCCATGTATTTGGTGCTGCTCGAGAAAGGAATCTCTGACAGTCGCTCAGCGCTCTCTGGGATCCTCTCCATACCTGCTTTTTTCGCGGCAACTACCAGAGCACCATCGCTGGGATTACCTTCAATAGACCATTGACCATCTTTTTCCTTAAGTAGAGCATTGTTGCAATAAAGCCCAATTTCCAGCAGTTTTGTAAGATCTCCCGAAATGTCTTTCTCTCCGCTCTCGGTCGTGATCTCGCCTTCAGGGGCATAGCCTTCGCCACTTACCCTGTAGGTAAAGCCCCCGGCCCAGATCCTCTGAACCGTCATTTGATTTTTCGTAATGGTCCCGGTCTTGTCCGTGCATATAACGGTGGTGGAACCAAGGGTCTCAACGGCAGGCATGCGGCGTATGATGGCGTTCTTGCCTGCCATGCGCTGTACACCCAGGGCCAAAGTAACGCTGATAACAGCCGGGAGGCCCTCCGGTATTGCAGAAACAGCAAGGGCCACGGAGAACATCAACATTTCCAGGACCTCATATCCACGAAGCAGCCCCAGTCCAAAGACGCCCGCAGCAAATGCGATGCTGCCGATACCAAGGACCGTGCTCAGTTTGTTCATTTTCTTTTGCAGAGGTGTATCTTCTCTGTCTGTTGTCAGGACCTCAGCCGCGATGCGGCCGATCTCGGTATTCATTCCCGTAGCCACAACGAGAGCCTGTCCCCGGCCGCCGGTAACGCTGGTGGACATGTGGACCATATTCTTCTGTTCAGCCAAAGGAATATCCTGCTCCAGAGTTTCCGGAGACTTGCCCACCGGCAGGGATTCACCCGTGAGTGCCGACTCATCGATTTCCAACTCCTCGGACCAGGTGACCCTGGCAGTTGCTGCTACCCGGTTACCTGTCTCAAGGATCAGTATGTCTCCGGGCACCACCATAGAAGCATCGATCTCCTTTGGACTTCCGTCCCGGAGAACTCTGGCATGTGGGGATGTCATACGGCGAAGCGCGTCCAGCGCCCCTTCTGCTCTCCATTCCTGGAAGAAACCGAGCAAGGTGTTGAGGACGATAATACCGGCTATGACCGCTGCATCTATGGCATGTCCTACGAAAAGAGAGAGGGCAGCGGCGCCTGCCAATAGGTAGATCAAGGGGTTTTGGACCTGA
>JAAZCN010000228.1 GCA_012513245.1 Synergistaceae bacterium
ATTTCACTATATTCCTCATGTCATTCGTACTCCAATGGTTTATCGGGGTAGTGCTTGATTTTTATCCTGTTGTCGATGGACGTTTTTCAGCACAGGGCTATCAGGCAAGCCTTGCAGTGATCGTCTTACTTAATATGGCCGCTGTTACCCATCTCTATTTTGGGTTGAGAAAACGCCGTATAATATAACAACTTTTTAGATCAAGTGTTCAGCTTTTTTTCGCTCTTTCATCTTTATCCTGTTGTGCTGTCAAAAGCCTGCGGAACATGAGAGGGAGATTTTGGCTATTTGATAGAAGGCAGAGAAGGAGGAGCGAAATGCACAAAAGATATGAAATAGAATCTTCTGAAATAACGGAAATGGTTTGTGACCTTTCCCTCAAGGCAAACAGGATCCTGCCCGAGGGGCTCAAAAATATTATTCGTGATGCCGGAGAGAGAGAAAAAATGCCCCTTGCAAGGCAGGCTTTCTCAGACATTCTTGAAAACGCTGAACTCGCTGCGGAGAAAAAGATGCCAATATGTCAGGATTGTGGCCTGGCAGTTGTCTTTATAGATATAGGTCAGGATCTCCACGTTGTTGGTGGCAGCATCGAGGATGCAATAAACGAGGGAGTGAGGAGAGCATACACAGAAGGCTACCTTCGCAAATCGGTCGTCAAAGACCCTCTCTTTAAGAGAGAGAACAGCGGAGACAACACCCCTGCTGTGATCCACTGGAAAGTTTCCACAGGCAATGACATCAGAATAAGCGTGAGTCCAAAGGGTATGGGCAGCGAGAATATGAGCAGGATATATATGCTCAAGCCGGCAGACGGAGCAGAAGGCGTAATCAAGTCAGTTGTTGATGCAGTCAAAATTGCAGGACCCAATCCATGTCCTCCCATAGTTCTTGGCATAGGGATAGGGGGCAACTTTGAAACTGTTGCACTTGCGGCAAAACGCGCTCTTCTCAAACCGGATGGTGTCAGACACCGGATCCCTGAATACGCGGCAATGGAAAGAGAGATCATAAATAGAGCCAATGAACTCGGCATCGGCCCGGGCGGATACGGAGGATTAACTACCGTACTTGATGCCCGTATAGAAACGCTGCCTACTCATATAGCGGGCATGCCCCTTGCAGTAAATATTTGCTGTCATGCTCTCAGGCATGCGGAAGGGATGATAGAAGGGAGGCCCACCAATGGTTAAACACCTAAACACCCCACTGACTGAAGAAGATGTGATGGAACTAAGCGCCGGGGATATGGTTTATCTTTCCGGCAGCATTCTCATCGCGCGTGACGCAGCCCATAAAAGGCTTGTTGAGAGTATTTCTTCCGGCGAAAAAGAACCCTTCCCGATAAAAGACGAAATTATTTTTTACGCCGGACCGGCCCCGACTCCTCCGGGTGAAGTCATCGGTCCTATCGGTCCAACTACGAGCGGACGGATGGATCCCTACACGCCATTTCTTCTTGAGAGAGGGCTAAGAGGAATGATAGGGAAAGGCAAAAGAAGCGATGAAGTTCTCGAAGCCATAAATAAATATCACGCTGTCTATTTTGGAGCGACCGGGGGCACTGCGGTGCTCTTGGCCCGTTCAGTTGTCTCAGTTGAAAAGGTGGCGTATGAGGAGCTTGGTCCTGAGGCCGTCCTGCGTCTTAAAATAAGAGATATGCCTTTGGTAGTCCTCGCAGACTGCAGAGGGGGGAACATATACATATCGGGTCCTGAAGAGGCTGTAAAATTGATCCATAACAATAGTGTATGATACAATAAGAAAAAATAAACAAACGTTATGGTATGATGCTGAAAGCCGTTACAGAAGGCTGACCGGGATCCAAGGCAAGTTTATAACCGTGTGGCTTTGCTGCATGTCACTATTCCATCTTTACACTGCCGGTATAGCGTCAATGCCCATAACGATACAGAGAGCGGTACACCTTACATTTGCTATAGTTGCAGTCTACGTTCTCTTTCCAGCAAGAAGAAAAGGATCGAAAACATCGACTCCGATTTATGACTGGATACTTGCAGCCTTAGCCGGTGGAGTTATCGGATACATAATCTTCTTTTTCGACGAGATCGCCCGTCGCGGAGCAGAACCTATCCAGTACGAAATATGGCTCGGCATAGCGGCTATAATCCTCGTTCTGGAAGCCGGGCGCAGAGTCGTTGGAAATGTCCTTCCCTGCATGAGTCTTGCATTCCTTGCGTACTGTTATTTTGGAAATTATGCTCCCGGTATTTTTCAGATAAGGGGATATACACTAAGCAGGATCATCCAGCACATGTACCTGACTCCGGAAGGCATATTCGGACTGGCTCTTGGAGTATCAGCCACATTCGTTATCGTCTTCATAATATTCGGAGCTTTCCTCTCTCAGAGCGGGGGAGCAAGATTCTTTAATGAACTCGCACTTGCTTTAGCAGGGAGCAAACCGGGCGGTCCAGCCAAAGTTGCGGTCGTGGCATCAGGGCTTCTGGGAACGATCAACGGTTCCTCGGTAGCCAACGTTGCAACAACCGGTACCTTTACGATCCCTCTTATGAAGAAGGTTGGGTATGCGCCTCATTATGCCGGTGCTGTAGAAGCCTGCGCATCGACCGGTGGACAGCTCATGCCTCCAATCATGGGAGCAGGAGCTTTCATAATGAGCGAATTCCTTGGTATCTCATACCTCTCCATTGCTGCCGCAGCGATAATACCGGCTCTAGTCTATTACACGGCTATATTCACAAATGTCCATGTACGCGCCAGAAAACAAAATCTTAAGGGAATTCCCAAGGACCAGCTTCCCGTTTTCAAGGAAGTAATGAGGGCGGACGGCCACCTTATGATTCCTGTCATAGTTATAATTGCCACACTTTTGATGAAATACACGCCACTTCGTGCAGGGTTCATAGGGGTGGTTTCAGTAATAATAGTAAGCTCACTCAGGCAGAAAACCAGGATGAACATCCGCGATATTATAAAGGCACTGGAGGAAGGATCCAGAGGAGCTCTGGGAGTCGCCCTTGCATGTGCGCTAGTAGGATTCATAGTAGGCACCTCCTCGCTCACGTCGCTTGGACTTACTATTTCTAACAACATAATAGACATATCGGGAGGCAATCTTCTCCTGACTCTGATGATGGCGATGGTCGCATGTATAGTACTGGGTATGGGGCTTCCTACGAC
>JAAZCN010000229.1 GCA_012513245.1 Synergistaceae bacterium
ACCTCTTCAGGAAGCGCCATAGAGCTCTTTACTTCGCATATAGCGACAGCGCCGGGGTTCTTCGGGAGTATCTCCTGCCAGAACAACGCCATCAGCCTGTCTCCCCATATTATCTCACCTTTATTGTCTACTACACCGATGCGGTCAGAGTCACCGTCAAAACCGACACCGAGATCTGCAACTTCTGCCAGAACAGTCTCGATCAGCTTGTGAAGGTTCTCTCTCTTCGTCGGATCAGGATGGTGGTTGGGGAATGTCCCGTCCGGTTCACTGTACAGTTCAGTCACCCGGCATCCTATCCTTCTGAAGAATTCAGGGGCGTATATACCTGCTGTGCCATTGCCTGAATCACATACTATCTTTAGCTTTTGCGGTCCAAGTTTTATCTTCGAGACAAGCATGTCAAGGTACTCCTCATTTATCCCGGCAAAACGAAGAGATCCGGGAACTTCGGCAGTTACCATCCTGTCTCCTTTTATTATTCTAAGTATCTCCCGAATATCGTCTCCCCAGAGAGTGGCCTTGTCATATGCTACCTTCAGACCGTTAAATTCCTTAGGGTTATGGCTTCCTGTGACCATGATGCCTCCGTCTGCCTCAAAGCGATACATGCTCCAATAAAATGTCGGAGTAGAGACGATCCCTATGTCTGTTACATTGACTCCTGCCTTCATCATTCCTGCCGCAGCCGCGGCTTTGATCCTTTTTGTTGAAAAACGGATGTCTCCGCCAAGAACAGCTTTCTTTACACCTCTGGCCATCAGCCAGGAACCGTACGCATGACCGATAGACATCACAAATTCGTCCGTAAGTTCTACATCTGCGATACCTCTTATGTCATACTCCCTAAAAATATGTTCGGGCACAAACGCCATTGGAACACCCCCATTAAAGTGACCTGAGGACAATTATAGACTAATGAGATCTTTTGCTCTAGTGATCAGCTTTTATAGACTTGTTTACAAACATCTTATATAATATTTACGTGAGGTGATTTTACCCTCTTTATATTCAGAAAAAGCTACAAAAATCTTCCGATATGGAGATGACGAGATGGAAAAAATCAAGATCGAAAAAACTACCGCGCCAAAACCTAAATGTGATATAAGCAAGGTTGGATTCGGAACTGTATTCTCAGATCATATGTTTATTATGGACTATGAAAAAGAAAAGGGATGGTACGATCCCAGGATCGTTCCCTTTGCTCCCTTCCTGATCTCTCCGGCTGCAACTGTACTCCACTACGCTCCGGAGATCTTTGAAGGGATGAAGGCTTACCGTACCGCTGAGGGCAAGATACAGCTTTTCAGACCAACAGAAAACATTAAAAGAATGAACATTTCTGCTGAACGCATGTGCCTTCCTCTTATCGATGAAGAGATGATGATGGCGGCTCTCAAGGAGATCGTTAAGGTTGATCAGGACTGGGTCCCGAGCGAACCTGACACATCGCTCTACATCAGACCGTTCATGTTCGGAACAGACGAGCAGCTGGGCATCCACACCCCCCATCACTGCATATTCTCAATAATCACATGTCCCGTCGGTTCATACTTCCGCGAAGGCATGGATCCTGTCCGGATAGTCATAGAAAAAGATGACGTAAGAGCAGTAAAGGGCGGCACTGGCTATGCAAAATGCGGAGGCAACTATGCGGCCTCCCTCCGCGCCGGAGAAAGGGCAGCGGAACAGGGGTATTCTCAGGTTCTGTGGCTTGACGGTGTTGAAAGGAAATACATCGAAGAAGCCGGCGGAATGAACGTCATGTTCAAGATCGACGGCAAGGTCGTAACTCCTGCCCTTCTTGGTTCAGTGCTCGCAGGCATAACCAGAAAATCGATCATAGACATCCTTGGATCATGGAACATCCCCGTAGAAGAACGCCTACTGAGCCTTGACGAACTGCTTGATTCAATAAAGACAGGAAGACTTGAAGAGTGCTGGTGTTGCGGTACTGCGGCTGTCATATCACCAATAGGCGAGCTTGCGTTCGACAACAAAAAATACACTATCAACGATTTCAAGACCGGATCACTCACTAAGAAGCTATATGATGAACTCACAGGCATCCAGTGGGGCAAGAGACCCGATCCCTTCGGATGGACAGTACCAATAGTATAGTCCGGCAAAAACAGGCATAATATAAAGAGGGCCGCCATAGTCAGGGCGACCCTCTTTGTTTTTTCGATCAATATCCTTCGGGGATACTTTTCCGGAATTCTTTTGCCTCTTTATCAAACATCTTGAGCCGGACTGAGGTGTTTTCTATCTGCATCCTTACCTGTGAGGGAGAGGTACCTCCGAGAGTGTTCCTTCGCTCCATGGATCTTCTTGGCGAGAGGAGGGGTATCAGGTCGCCTTTTACTTCCGGTATATTATCCTGCCACTCATCAAGAGTCAGTGATGTGAGCGGTTTGTCATTATCGATGCAGTATCTGACTATGCGGCCTACTTTCTCGTGGGCATTACGGAAGGGCACGCCCTGAAGGACAAGGTATTCAGCTACGTCGGTGGCCAGGATCAGTCCGTCCCTGAACCCTCTGTTTGCAGCCTCTTCGTCTATCTCGACCTCCCTGATAAGTGCCGGAAGAACGGAGAATATTCCGTGCAGGCACTCGAGCGTCCTCAGCAGGGAACGTTTGTCGTCCTGCAGGTCGCGGTTGTATGTCAGCGGTATGCCCTTTGTCATAGTAAGAAGATCCATCAGTGCTCCGTTAAGCTGCCCTGATTTTCCTCTCAATATTTCAAGAACATCAGGGTTTTTTTTCTGAGGCATTATGCTTGAACCGGTACAGAAAGAATCCGGCAGCTTCACCCAGCCGAACTCGGTTGAAAAATAAATAATGAGATCTTCTGAAAGTCTGCTGACATGCCCCCCAAAGAGAGCGGCAAAATAGAGCACATCCATAAAATGGTCGCGATGGGCAACCGTATCCATGCTGTTTCCTGTCACGGAAGAAAATCCAAGGTCTCTGCATGTAAACTCTCTGTCAAGGGGAAGGGTAGATCCGGCAAGTGCTCCGCATCCCAGAGGTGACTCATCTACGGCATCATACGCGTCAAACAGACGTTTTGCATCGCGCAGGAAGGCATGTGCGTGAGCCATCCAAAACTGACCCATTGAGATGGGCTGGGCCTGCTGCAGATGGGTATAGCCCGGAACGACCGTCTCGGCGTGCTGCTCCGCCTTTTTCAGAAGGGAGGAGATAAGGTCATCCATACCGTCCCATATATCCAGAAGCTCTTTGCGCAGATAGAGCCGGACAGTTGTGTTGGCCTGGTCATTGCGGCTTCGCCCCATGTGCAGTTTGGCACCTGTCGATCCACAAAGCTCTATCAGCCTCGATTCAATGTTCATGTGTACGTCCTCGAGAGAGACCTTCGGGATCAGGGTCCCGTTTCTGATCTCATCAGCTATCAGAGAGAGGTTTTTCTCTATTACTGATGCCTCCTCTTCTGAGAGGAGACCCGTATGTCCAAGCATCCGAACGTGGGCGATACTGCCTCTTATATCAGCCAGAGCCATCCTCCAGTCCATATCCAGTGACTGGGTAAATTTTTGAACTGCTTCATCTGTATCCTGAGAAAAACGACCTTTCCACATCATATATCCCCGCCTTTTATCAATAACTTTAGTTTTGCGTTAGCTTCGCTTTCGGCCCCTCTGAAATCGAGGGCTCTTGTCCAGGCTTCCTTTGCCCTTTCGCTCATTTTTGCCTTTGCCCACAGATCTCCGCACCTTAGGATATCTTTCCCTGTGGTACCTTTCATCTCCGCAAGGCTGCCTATATGCAGCTGGAGGGCAGCCATCGAGATCACATCAAGGGTGTTGTGATAAAAAACACCCCGTAAAGGTGACGCGTCGGAACTGGAAAGGTAACTTGTATAAATCTCCGGTATCTCTCTGCCCGGCACATCTTCACCGCTTCTGTGCACTCCAAGGATCCTTTGCTCAATGGATGAAAGCGAACAGGAGGGAAGTCTGCCTCTGTAAAAATGCCTTGCCAGCATCAGCAGATCCATGTGCGGACAGCGATCCCAGGCCGGAGCAGACCTCGCAAGTCTGTATCTGATCCTGAGCAGCGGAAGATCGAAAGCTTTTCCATTGTATGTTACAAGCCCGTAATCATCCCCCGGGAGTTCTGATTCCAGGGAGCAAAGCCAGTTCTTTTCCCATGCCGGACCAGCCATAAAAAGCTGAACGACCTTGAATGAGCTCTCTGTATTGAAACCCAGACCTATGAGAAAGGCATAGGCTCCATTTGCTCCCGAAAGGCCGGTGGTTTCCAGATCAAGGTATACGGACCTGCGCGACCCTCCCCAGAAAGAGAGGAGCTCGCCCGAGGGCGAGGGATCATGAAGAGCCCTATGTCCGTACTGTCTGCCATATGGGATCTCACGCTCCATCCTGTATACTCCCCTCGCCACCCAC
This sequence comes from Synergistaceae bacterium, assembly GCA_012513245.1. The sequence continues at coordinate 4,433 of JAAZCN010000229.1, forward strand.
TCTCCTTCAGGGAGGCCGGAAATATCCATTTCATTGGTAAGGTGTGACCGGAGAGGAGTGACGGGATCGGTAAAGTCATCAGGGAGAAAACTGTTCAGCCTTCCGAACAATTCCTGATCACGGCCTTTATTGTCTTTCATTTTCTCTCACCAGATCTATAACTGCTATTTCGGGAGGGGCAAGCAGCCTCACAGGAGGACCTACGAATCCGGCGCCGTTACTGACATAAAGGAGTCCTCCGCACTTAAGTTTTTTTAGTCCCCTGTCATAACCCGGGATCCTGTGTCTTGAAGATATAAGGGGAAAGATCTGACCGCCGTGGGTATGTCCTGAAAGCTGAAGGTCAAAGTGTCCCTCGGTACCCTTTTCAACTATCGGGCGGTGTCTCAGCAACAGAAGGAATTTTTCTTTTTGCTCTCTTTCATGTGCAAGCACCAGAGTCTCTGATCGGGAGAGGTTCCATTGTTCTTTTATAAGATGATCTTTGTCATCAGCGCCTGCAATAATTATCCCACCCGTTTCTACAGCCTCAGTCCTCAGGACTTTCATCCCTGCTGATTCCATGAAAAAGACGGCTTCGTCAATATCGTCGTAATAGTCGTGGTTTCCAGGAACTGCGTACATGCCTAACCTGGGCCTGATCCGCCTGAGCATTCCTATTTCACGATTGCGTCCTGCCAACTTGCCGTCCGCCAGGTCTCCTGTAACAACTACTATGTCGGGATCGACTTCCCTCACCTTGCGGAGTATCTGGGCAAGAAGAGGCAGACCGACAAAAGGCCCGAGGTGCAGATCAGTAAGCTGTACTATCCTCAGTCTGTTACAGCCTTCGGGAAGCTTGGAGGTGGAAATTTCTATCATGGTCTTTTGAATAGTATTAGCCTGCTTTATCCCCATTCCCAGCAAAATAAAACTGAGGCAAAAGGAGACGGAGAGTATGGCTCCGGATGAAAGAGACAAGCCTGTCATTTTTTTTATCAGTTCCAGAAGTACAATGAAGAAAAAGGTGAAGAGGACAAAAAGCATCCAAACTCCGCCGACTCTGTCCGTCCATTTTCTTCCTACTACTGAACTTATCCTTCTTGTCCTCCTCGATATTAGTAGAGGAAACATCATAAATATGCTAAGAACAAGCCAGGCAAAACTGATCAATCCCACACCTGTAACTTCCGCAATTCTAAAGAGGATGAAAATGTGGATGAAAAGGACAGCCGCACCGCATATGACCCAAAGTGCCGGATGTTCTGAAAATCTTTTTTCGTAGGCTTTGTCGTTCATCTATATCTGCGCCGAGTACAATCTGCCGAATGACTCAAGGATCTTCTGCCAGAGCGGCCTTTTTTCCCATTCATTAAGGATCAGTTCGACAGAGTCTCCTATGTCCGCAATGAACTGTTCTGCAAATTTAGAATTGAGCCCTTTGTCATATATAAAAAGCTGATTCTCAAAATTGATCTCAAGGCTTCTCACATCCATATTGCATGTGCCCACTGAGGACATATCGTGATCCGCAAGAATAGCCTTGGCATGTATGAATCCTTTTTTATAATGGTAAACTCTGACACCCGCCCTCAGCAACAGCTCTATGTTCCCCCGGCTTCCCCAGAAAACAAGGAAATGGTCTTTTTGGGAAGGCATCAACACTCTTACATCTACACCTGCGAGTGCAGCGGTCGTCATTGCGTTCATCAGAATTGGGCCGGGCACGAGATAGGGACTTGTTATCCATACTCTCTCCTTAGCCCTCGAGATCATGCTGAAGTATCCAATCGAGATAGAATGCCAGGCGTTATCAATACCGCTTGCAACTACCTGAAGGGGAAGGAACGGAAGTTTTGAAAGATCCTGAACTGAGACACCGTCGCAGTCATCGCACGAAACATAGTCACATATTTTTTTAGGATCTTCTCCTGACCTCATACACCAGTCATAAAGGAAAATCTTGTGCAGTTCGTCAACAGCTTCCCCCTCGAGACGGACATGTGTGTCGCGCCAGTGTCCAAGATGGCCTTTTCCAAGGTATTCGTCCCCAATATTTATTCCACCTGTAAAGGCAACTCTCTCGTCTATAACTATTATTTTTCTGTGATTGCGAAAATTCATCTTTCTTCGGAACATCGGGAAGGAGACCGGCATAAATGAATGGCAGTCCACACCGGCTTCTTTGAGGGTCTCTATATATTCACGCTTTAGTTTCCAGCTTCCCACAGCATCATAGAGGACCCGCACCTTTACTCCCCTTGAAACTGCCTCTGTGAGTATATCGCGTATCTCCACGCCTATTTTGTCGTCCTTGATTATGTAGTACTGCATGTGTATGAATCTCTTTGCCTTTCGAAGCTCGCTTTTGATGGAGTCAAAGGTCGCATCCCCGTTGATCAGGATGTCGACCCTATTCCTGGTCGTCAGGTCTGCTCCGCTTGTAGCATGCATTGCCATGCCCATGAGGAATCTTTTGTCTTTTGTAAAAGGGGTCTTGTCTGTCTGAAGTCCTTTTGCCGGTTTAAATAGTTTTCTTTTCTTTATATTTTTGAGGTCGGGTCCAATGATCATGTAGACGATAACTCCTACCACGGGGACAAGCACGAGCGTCAACAGCCAGAGTATCGTCCTGTCAGGATTCTGCCCCTCCATGAAGATCACTATTCCGATGATAAAGGCGTAGGCAATTACGATATGCCAGGTGTATTTTTTTGCTGTACTAAAAAAAGAGGACAGATAAGTTGTAAACTGAGGATGAAGAGAGAGCCCTTCTTTAACGGAATAAATAACAGTCCTATCCATGAAATCTATTATTGTCGGCATAAGCCCTGTGATAAAAGCCGCCAAAATCATAAACAAAACAATTTTAGTCATCTTCCACATTAGATTTTCACGCCCTTCAGCAATCTATTATATCTGATATAATTTATAGTCGTAACCGCAACTTTGCAATGACGGGAGAGCTTTTTATGATCCGTTTAAAATTTGAACCGCGTCTTGACAACCCCGCATGGGTAAATGTCTTTATTCCTGTGGCAGCTGTTGTCTTCGGCCTCTTCGCCGGAGGTCTGCTATTTTACATACTTGGAGTTAACCCCTTCGAGGCATACTGGGCAGTACTGAACGGCGCATTTGGAAGCATATACGGACTGAGCGAGATAGTGACCAAAGCTATCCCGATCACTCTTACTGCGCTGGCCGGGCTTATATGCTACAAAATGCTGATCTGGAACATAGGAGCCGAAGGACAGCTTTGCATGGGTGCAATTGCAACAGTGGCTGCAGTAAGGTATATGTTTGTAGACAACTGGATCGCAATGTTCGTCATAATGTTTATCGCAGCGGCGATAGGAGGCGGACTGTGGGGCGGGATCGCCGGATTCCTCAAGGCAAAATGGAACGTAAACGAGACGATAACAACTCTGATGCTTAATTATGTCGCCATAAATTTTTCAGAGTATTTCATATACGGCCCTTGGAAAGACCCGATGAGTATGGGGTTTCCCTTCACAGCAAATTTCCCCGATGCGGCAAGGCTTTGGGTCTGGGGAACCACGAGGATCCACGCGGGCATTTTCATGGCACTTGCAGCAGCGATTATTTTACATATCGCCCTCAAAAAAAGTAAATGGGGCTATGAAATAAGGGTAATAGGCGAAAATCCGCGCGCCGCACGCTACGGCGGCATGAACATTGCTAAAAATATCCTTCTGGTCACATTCATTGGAGGCGCTATAGCAGGATTGGCAGGCATGGGAGAGATGGCAGGTCTACATGGAAGGATGAGCCGCGGCTTCACAATGGGATATGGCTACACGGGCATAACAGTGGCATGGCTTTCCAGACTTTCCCCTATATATGTCCCTCTTGTCTCATTCCTTTTGGGTGTTTTACTTGTAGGAGGAGATACACTTCAGGTGGTAATGGGACTTCCGTTGGCAAGCATCCAGATCCTTCAGGGACTTATCCTTTTTTCAGTCCTTGCGGCTGAGACGCTTTCAAGATTCAGGATAAAAATAGTAAGAGTTTCTGTAGGTTCTGCAGAGGAGGCTAAATAGATGGATTTCCTGATAGCTATCATGGCTTCCGCCGTCAGAAGCGGGACCCCCGTGCTTTATGCAACTCTCGGAGAAGTGATATCCGAAAGAGCAGGGGTAATGAACCTTGGCCTCGAAGGTGTAATGTTAATAGGTGCTTACACGGGATTTGCAGTAACGAAATCTACCGGTGATCCATGGCTTGGGATCCTGGCCTCATTCTTTGCCGGCGCGGCGATCACCCTGATCCATGCATTTTTATGCATAACTCTGATGTGCAATCAGGTAGTAAGCGGGCTTGCAATGGTCCTTACGGGCTACGGTCTAAGCGCACTCCTCGGCAGAGGGATGATCGGCGAGACCATCGCGGGAATGGTACCGCTCAAAATGCTCTTTCTCGGCGATGTCCCCTTCATCGGACCAATCTTCTTCCAGCACAACACTATGGTCTATGCCTCATACGTACTCATTGCAGCACTATGCTGGTTTCTCTTCCGAACGCGCCCGGGACTTAATCTGAGAGCGGTAGGTGAGAACCCAAGGGCAGCAGATGCCATGGGACTTCCCGTAACTGCCATCCGCTACTTCTACTGCTTGTTCGGCGGTGGTCTTGCCGGCATCGGAGGAGGCTATCTTTCTGTGGTCTACGCTCAAATGTGGATCGAAGGCATGACCTCCGGACGGGGATGGATAGCTGTAGCCCTCGTTATATTCGGCCTCTGGAATCCCGCACGTGCAGCCTTAGGTGCTTATCTTTTCGGAGGAGTCGAAGCACTGCAGCTCAGGATGCAGGCAATGGGATCAAGTATCTCTGTCTCTCTCCTGCTAACGCTTCCATACCTGATGACTATAATTGTACTGACCCTCGTTTCAATCAGAGCCGGGAAGGGAATACTGCTGGGTGCTCCTGCAGCTCTAGGCATCCCGTTCAGACGAGAGGACCGGGATTGACCTGCAAATTAAATAACACAAATAGAGAGCCGATCACAGAAAGAGATTTACAGACTTTTTTTTTATGAGCAACGACTCAAATAGTAATCAGAGGGGGTGTAGGTCATGCTGGGAAAATATGCCCAGGAAATTTCCGAATATCTCAGCGGATTGATGGGCAGAAGCATCATAATTACCGATATTAACGGAATAATTATAGGTACCCCGGCAAAAGAGAGACTGGGTGAATTTCATCCGCCATCTCTGCCATGCATCAAATATAAAAAAATGAGTTTCGACGATGAAGACGCAGCGCGAAAATTGGGGGTATGGTACCCCGGATCTACCTTTCCTATTTTCTTTAACGACCAGGTGATCGGAACTGCAGCAATTGCCGGTGAACCTGAAATAGTACTGCAGTTTTCCACTCTGCTAAAAAACCAGATCGAAAGCATGCTCCGTGAAAAAATATACTCACCCTCACTTCGCTCATCGCAGTGGAAAATTGACGAGCTGGTGAATGAAATTAGCTCTTTCGATCCAAGAAGGGATGAACTTTCAGATCTTCCTGAAAAGGCAGAAAGACTTGGTATCAAGCTTGATGTCCCAAGAGGAGCTATCGCGATCTTCTTCTCAAATTTCAGAGGGCTTGGTCTGGAAAAGAACCCTGTCCGCCTCTCATACAAAAGCAACTCTGATCCTATTTCCGATGAAATAGATTATGGCGCAACACATTCAAGAGTAATAGAGATCCTTAGGGAGATCTTCCCCGATCCTCAAAATATTATCGCTTCAGTCTCAAGGGACAGATTCGTTATTTTTTGGAAATTGGATAATATTGATGAAGAACCACTTTCGGCTGAACTTGACCGAGCAAAAAACCTTTCAACGGAAATATGGGGTAAACTTAAGGACGCGTCCATAGAGACGATCATCGGGATAGGACATCCCGCACAAAATATTTATGAAATGCCCTTTGCTTACAGTAACGCATGGGAAGTAGTCTCGGTAGCGGAAAAATTATCGATGCCACCGGGAGTCTATTCTTTTAATGAAATGCTTCTTAAGCATCTCCTGCTTTCAGTAAGTCCCCATTACTCCTTAAAATATCTTGAAAAAAAACTCGCCGAAAACAATGGAGAGAGCGACACTGCAGATCTTCTCGAGACATTTTCGACGTATTGTGAATGCTTCTTCAGTAAACAAAATGCAGCGAAAAAGCTACATCTCCACAGAAACACCCTCGCCTACAGACTTGCTAAAATAGAAGAAAGATTCAACATATCTACAGATAATTTTGAAGAAGTCATTTCGTTTTACCTTGTCCTACTGATGAGAAAGCTGGGCGTCTCCGGAGGAAAAAACCGGGAATAATGATTTATATTTGATCACTGCTGTCCAAGATAGCTCAAAAAACAGCGAATCAAAATAACACTACAGAGACAGCCTCCGTGTTTTACATTCGGAGGCTGTCTCTATCCCGGATTTGTAAAAAAGCCGTTGGGAGGCTGTTTACTTAGTTATTTCGTCCGAGATCTTTTGCATTTCTTTCTTGAACTCGTCCATTAATCCCTTGCCCTTGCTCTGGTCAAGCTGATGCCATGTAGCGGCAAAAGCGTCCATCATGGGTTTCAGTTCTTTCGGTGTGTACATGTGGACCTTTACACCCTTTTTCTTCATAAGATCAAGGTATTTCTGGTCGTTTGCTTTCGCGTTAGTAATGCTGAGTGCTGCCTGTTTGCTTATAGCGTTTTGAAGTATTTTCTGGTCTCCCGGAGAGAGTTTCTTCCATACACTGTCGCTCACCATCATGCCAAGGCACTCAGTGTTCTTGTTAAAGTTGTACCAATGTTTTATGACGTCTCCAAAGGTCGTGTAGGCGGCAACGATCGAGTATCCTGTATCACCGTCGCAGACACCCGTCTGCATTGACTGGTAAACATCAGCGAACGGTATCGAGATCGTTCGGAAAGAGGCTCCTTCGAGTGCGGTCTTAAAGACATCCATGTTCGGGATACGGAGAAGAACTCCCTTGTCGACCTTAGGATTCAAAGGTTCCTTCATCGGCTTTACAGTACCCATACCCACCATGCCTTCAAGATACATGCCCAAAAGTTTTACTCCCAGGCGGGAATTGAATTCATCCATTTTCTTGAAGAACCAGCCGTTCGGGTCATATACTTTCGCGACCTGCTCATAGCTGCTTGTGTAACCATGAACATATATCAGGTCCATCCTGTTGTCGAACTGGCTGGGGAAAGATATACATGCCATCTCGACAGTTCCCCTGATCAGCTCTTCATAAACAAGTGAATAGTCTCCGAGCTGGTTCGCCGGGTAAACCTTGATCTGGATCCTGTTGTTTGTCTTCTGGGCAACTTCCTTGGATATCTCATTCATAGACTTCGTTGCAAAATGTTCCGGAGGGTTCTGCCCTGCGAACTTAAGCACTAATGGCGCGGCTGTTGCCGGCTGGACCATACCAAATAGTGAAACTGCACAAAAAACGGAAACTAAAGAAAATACTACCAAACGTTTTGTAATGGTCATTCCAATCACTCCCAATTTCTCTGATTTTATCTCTTTTCAAAAAACCTTATTATTTCCGGGAGGCCAGAAGGGAAGCCGCACACTCGGGCAAAAGCCTGAGATCAGTAACTGTACCTATACCCAACCTCTCAAGATCGGATGAAACCTCAACAGGAACAGTACCTTCTTCCGTATTCTGGTTTAAAACTCCTCCCATACATATAGGGAGAGAGACATTTTGCTCTTCCATCTCATCCAGCACATTCCTTGCATACTCTAGCGCCATGCCGTTGTGAGTACTGATAAAAATAATTTCCGCCTCGGACGTGACGCCGGCAAGAACGACCTCGTCCGGATTTCTTTCCGCGCCAATGTTGAAGACCACGCATCCTGCCTCCTGCAGCAGTTTATCGATCAGCAAAAGGCCGTGTTCGTGTACATCTGTCGATGCAAGAAGCACCCTGCGTCCAGAGAGCTTCTCCTTAACTTCGTTGCTTCTAAAATATGGAGTCCATATGTCTGCCTGCTCAAGAGTCTTTGTAAAAATATCATTTGGTATGGCAAATGATTCTCCGGCAGGAGCAGTACCATTTTTTGCAGATGGATTTAGCGCATCTTCAAAAGCTCTCGGCCCAAGGGACTTGAGCACATAAAGCATTTCGACCGCGTCTTTTGTATCAACGCCGCATTCTTCAAAATAAGATAGAACGTCGTTGAAGATCCTTCTGCCTTTCTTGCATATTGATGCTGCAAATTTCTTTGGTTCGCTGAAATCAAAGTGCGGGTGCATTCTTATTGCGATTTTTTCGATCTCTCTGCCCCAGAGCTGAACATCGCATATCTCTTCAAGCGAAGGGGCTCTAACGGCTTCAGTGAAAGGTACGGGCAAAACGGCGTGCCCTGTAGGGCATTCGATCTGAGTCACGATGTCCCAAAGAAGATACTCTGCAGTTAAGGCACGGTTTTTTTCAGGGTCGCTGTGTGACGATATGGTATCTCCGTAAAACATAGATCCGATACAATCATGATCATGTATCTCATCCAGGGCAAAGATCCACCCCGAACGCTTGATGGGATCAGAGACAAGACCTCCTACGCAGTGAGCAAGTTTTGCCCCAAGCAGGTCTTCGACAATGTACTTTTCAAGGTAGGCCCATGCTGCACTTGTGCTGCAGTCAAGAAAGAGTGCCCCAAAACCGTCATCAAGGTACGAATGCATAAGTGCCCCTTTGTCGCGAAGGAAACCCATTATGCCTATGGCTTTAACTGTCTCGATCGTAGTCAGATCTTTGCGCTTCCACATAGGAGCCTCATGGGCAAAAAATTGAGATAAGTTTCCTATGGTGGTCACGCCCGCCTGCAGCGCTAAGACTGTGTTCTCTGTAGAGGCAGGAAAACCTATTATGAAATCTCCCATATGTGGCTGAATAGGGGCAGCCTGCCCTACCTGCATCCAGTCTTCCTTGGTTTCAAGATACGGACCGCTTTCCTGGGGAGCAGATTTTCTCAGATCTTTGGGAAGGGACATCCTTCTGTCAAGACAGATCCCGGCCCTGTCAATAATAAAACCGTTGCTTTCAGCAAAATCATAGGCAGCTTTGAGACTGTAAGCTGTCTCCTGCCAAGTATTCATGCCTATGTGCGCATGAAACATGATATGTCCGTCTTTAATGCTTCTCCGTTTATATTCAAGCTCAGAAGAGACTTCATATTTTTCCATGAACATAGAGCGGCCGATCTTAATTGAGGAGGCGATCTCTTTTGATTCACAAAGGACTGCCTTCATTTTAGGAAGTTTGGCCGAATACAGCAGCTCTTTTATCTTTTCTCTCTGCTCAGTCATAATAATTATCTCCATCCATTTTGCTTAAATAAACTTCTTTATAAATCTTATTAATGCTATATATTTTTATATCTTAATAAACTTTAGCTCAAAGATTAAATATCGTCATTGTGGTCTCTACATGAAAGATCGACCTGAGTAAGCTATTTTTTTGTGCATTAAGCACAAGTATAATCATGTCTATTAAAAAGATAGAGTGGAAAAATCAAACTATTGTGTGATATCCTGAACCGCACGGAGTTCCATCGACACGGAGAGCAGGGAAGCTATGTTTTCCGTTTGCCCGACATAGTTAAAGTTCTTTTCAGTTATGACCCTGGTTTCAGGAAATCCCATTTTTCTTGCCAGTTTAGCAAGATACCTCTTTCCGGATTCCTCTGCCTCGACCAGCAATTCCTGAAAATTATCAGAGGATATGGTGGCCTCCGGAAGGAATGCCGTGAAATTCTCTTCGCTGAAACTGTGCATAATGAATACTCTACAGCTTAGTTCTATAGAACTCACAGCAGCCCCTACAGCTCCTGCTATATCAAAATTTTCAGGTACAATGATTTCGGGTTCTTTATTTTCCTCTAATTCAGCAAATACCTTTGCAGGTGTTCCAACGTATATCCTTGGCATCGTTCCGCACCTTGATTCGTACTCTTTTATTGAACACCCGAGCACAGAATTTGTCTTAGCAGATATTTGTTTGGCAAGATCGAAACCGGACATCTTGTATCTTTTCCCCATCAAACAGGAGGCAGCTTTAGATATCCCCGTGTTTCCTACCTCTGATAATCCCATCGTGTTGAATGCATCCGTTGGGGTGTATGAAAATTCTTCTGTAAACCATTTCCCCGGACCGGACCGACAGAGGTCTTCCGTCCTGCAGGGCAATGGTTTTACATGCTCAGGCGTAGCTGTGATACTGCCTGATGAGTGCTTCAGGTTAAGATCTTCTACAGAAAGACCGATTTCCTCAGAAGTTATACAGAGCGGAACAGACCTTTCCGGTCCTACCCTGATCTCTTCTGCTTCAGAAATTTCTATCCTGCTGTCTCCTCCGAGCGCTATACTCATAATGTCGAGGGAGGGGATCATTGTTCTGTAAGATCCTATCCTTGCTCCCTCTTCACTGAATACCGCCCTTCCCTTTTCTATTCTCCCAATGTCTGTGGAGGTGCCTCCTATATCAGCAACTATAAAACTGCTCTGATCGCAGTTTCCTGCAATATAATATGCTCCTTTGAGACTGGCTGCCGGACCGGAGTAGATCATTTCTATGGGGAACCTCCTGCACCACTCTGAAGGCACCAAGGTGCTGTCGCTTCTTAAAAACATTACAGGACAGGTTATTTTATACTTTTTTACGACGAAACTTATGTCATCGAGCAGCCTGTTCGCCAAAGGCACAAGGGACGTATTGAGATAAGCTGTTACTGTTCTTTTGACCGAATTAAGTTTTGAATATGAGAGTTCATGGCTGCAGGTCACATGACCTGAACCATTTGAAAGCAGTATTCTTTTTGCAGCTGTTTCGTGTTCGGGATTCCTGGGAGAGTAAAAGGAGGAGACCGTAAAAAGCTCACCTTCCCTGCCCTTTGCAAATTTTTCAACAGCTTCACGGTCAAAAGATTCCCTTTCTTTGCCCCACCCTGTGTGTCCACCGCTTACTTTCAATAATGACAAGGGCCTGATCGTCATTTCAATATCCGATACTATATGCGGATATCTATCAAAACCGATCAGAATAAGGTTCGAATTTTCACCGCTGCCTTCGAGCAGCGCATTTGTAGAGACCGTGGTCGAAATGTTTAAAGAAGCCACCTCGCTGCTGTTATTACCACAGCTGCCGAGAAGAGCTTTGAGAGAGTTCTCTATCGCTTTGGCATAGGAGGAGTGCACCGTGGGTATTTTAACTGAAGCCGCTATCTTTTTTTTGACAGAGTCATATAAGACACCATCCGTGTTAGTTCCTCCGACATCTATTCCAATGTTGTATCTCGGGGCGCCCTTATCACTCATATTTTGCCTCCCTGATCATAAAAAGAGAGCTCTTTTTGAAATTTGTTGTTTAATATGGCAAATCAACATTATAATATTCTTGTTAAAACTGTAATCGGAGCGTTCTCTTCTTATCCTATATAATGTAAAGTAAGATGTCATCATTGCGTCAGCACAAACAAGGCCCTAATGAAAACATCAATGTTGTGCAAGATGCATATCCTGTTTAAGAGGATGCGTATTTATCTTAAACAGAGATGGGAGAGGATACAATGCGGAAACACCTCAAATTGCCTGCTTTCATATTATCCCTATTTTTTATCGTTTATCCCATGGCCGCTGTTTCTCTGGCTTCACCATCCGAGGCCATGCAGGAAGCACAAAGACACCATGAAGAGTGGGGGTTTCCTCATAAGGAGGGAATAATCCTGGTGCTCTCCGGAGGCGGGACCAAGGGACTGGCACACATTGGAGTGCTTGAGGTCCTTGAACGTGAGAACATCCCTATAGCTGCCATTGTTGGCACCAGCATGGGTGCGGTCATAGGCGGTCTTTACGCGTCAGGATATAATGCCGGGGAAATGAGAGAGATAATTTCTGAGCTTGATCTAATGGAAATAATCTCCAATAGATCGTTTGCAGAAGTTACAGATGTTAACTACAATAAACCTCCTTCCAGCGGTTCATCCATCTTCAACGTCTACGTAGATGGCAAAAATAAACTCAGAGGCAACAGGGGCATGCTCCGCGCAAAAGGGCTCTATTCTTTTCTGAATGAGATGACAACAAGGGTCACAGTAACTGACTTCAACCTGCTGCCTATACCGTTTGCGGCGATGGCAACAGACCTTGAAACAGGTGAGACTGTCGTCCTCAGGGATGGAAACCTTGCATCTGCACTGCGCGCTTCGGTTTCTATTCCCGGAATATTCGAACCATGGGAGATGAACGGAAGACTTCTTGTCGACGGCGGGCTGAGGGCAAACCTTCCTGTGTTCGAGGCGAAGAAGCTCTTTCCCGGCCATCCTATCGTAGCGATCAACCTTTCACCTGAAAAAATTACAAAAAAAAGAGAGGAGCTGCGTTCATTACTTGAAGTGATGGCTCAGACAATTGAGATACTAATGATACACCAGGTCAGAGCAAACGCAGCGGCCGCAGACCTGGTGATAGCTCCCCGGGTAAAGGATTTCGGTGTGCTGCAGTCGGACGGCTACGATGAAATAATCGCACGAGGGGTCGCAGCTGCCGAGCGTGTGGTCGAGCAGCTTCAAAATATCTCATGCGATCCGGATAAAACGTTCTGTGAGTTCAGGCACATAGACCCGCCCTCCACAGTAAGGCCGACTGTAACCGAAATAAGATTTGAAGGTATCCCAAAGAGGATGGCCGGCATCCTTCACGAAAAATATGACAAATGGATAGGCGAGCTTCTTGACATGCAAAAGGTAGCAGATGCAGTCAAACTTCTTTCAACAGGAGATGATTTCGTTTCGGTCGAGGGGCGTGCCCAGACCCTTACAGAAAATACTGTTGCTATAATTTTTTCTATAGAACGGCCGTCCAAATATGAATTCGGAGTCAGCGGATATGCGAGCAATATATACCCAGATAACTGGCTCTCGCTGAGCGCCCAAATGCGTGACATCTTCTTCGAGGGAGACGTCGGGGCAGCCGAATACAGGTTCGGATCAAAATGGGGAGCAATGCTCAGGTACTTCACTCCTAAGACAGAACATGATACACAGTTTGGGCTGGTGATCTCAGGTCGTGAAGAGGGCTTTGAACCGGCAAATGCAGCCGCCTTTGATCTTGAACGTTACACCGCAAGGATCGCATGGTACAGGGATATCAACAGGAAAGCCAGGATCGGACTGGGCTACGCGTTCGAAAGGATCAAATATCTTGATGACATCTCTATTGACGGGCCTTATATAAGCTTCACATTTAACAACCTGGACGACCCAGTGCTTCCTACTAAAGGATTCTCCGTAAATTCGGACATATGGTTCCTAAACGGAGAGACAACCATTACGCACACGCGCTTCCATACTTATCTTCCGGTCTGGCCGACATGGAACGTTGTACTTTCAGGAGGACTTAAGACAGGAGATGTGGACGACCCTGCATACGCGGCCACATTGGGAACAAACGAAGAGCTCTTCAGCCTCGCGGCGCATCCACTGCTGGGAGACCAGGCATACTGGCTGCACCTTGGGGCAGCAAAAACGATCACAAGGTCATGGTGGGGCGGAATAAACCTCGAGGTGTTCGGAAACTTTGGACAGGTAATGAAGGGATGGAGCAACGATGAAAGCTGGTGGGAGGCGGGCATTGCATTATCGGCCCCTACAACAAACTTCAGCTCAAGAATAATGATAATTTATGACCAGGGTGGAGAGCTCACATTCGGCTACTCAATAGGTATACCTATGTGGTGGAACGGCCCTCTCCCTTAGAATAAGGTGGGGGCAGGCGGGGGAGTCGATAGCATAAGATATTGCTGAGCAGTGGCTGAGCAATAGCTGGGCGGTGGCTGAGCGGTTGTAAAAGCAGGCGGAAAAATACCGCCGGAGAATTTGCAGCGTCGACGCTACGGGGAATTACCGGGCTTTGCCCGGTGGGGGATTTGCTTGACTACGCCAAGCGGAGAATTGGAGAGAAGTGCAGCGGCTAGTAGCTCGCCGAGGATTTCCCAGTGACTCCCGCCGGAAGTTTTTCCGGCTGCATTTACCTCCGGTTCAGGTCAAATGTGATTCCAGTGTTTGAAGCCTTTACCCAGCACCTCAGATGCTTCTGATACGACCATAAATGATTTTGGGTGATTTTTCGCCAGATAACGTTTGAGGACCATAGTCTGTCTGGGAGTCAACATACACATGATAGTGGGACGTTCTTCTCCTGAGAAGCCTCCTTCTCCGTAGAGAACTGTCGATCCCCTGCGAAGTTCGTCCGATATGTACTTTACTACGGGTTTGGTGTCCTTTGCCATTAGCAGTACGAGTCGGCGTTTATCAAATGAAGTAAGAACGCTGTCAATGGTCTGTCCGGAGATATAGCTGGCTACAAATCCATAGAGCATCTTTTCAAGTCCCACTATCCCCATTGATATCCCAAGTATTACCATGTTTATATAAAAACTGTAACGGCCTACTTCAATGCCATACCGTTTCCTCAGTACAGCTATGACTATGTCCATGCCGCCTCCGCTAACCCCGGTCCTGAATATGAGGCCCCCTCCGACACCTTTGATAATTCCTCCTGCTATCGCCACAAGAAACATATCCTTTACAACCGGAAATTGAACAAAACTGAGGGTTTCAAGCAAGAAAGAAATAAGCAGCACATTATATATTGTCCAGGCAACGAAACGTTTTGAGAGTTCCCTTCCGCCCCACGCCAAAAGCACAACATTCGCCACAAGCGAAGAGATCGACGGTGCAAGTCCAATAGTATATTTGAGTATTACCGCGATGCCCATCACTCCTGAATCCGGGAATCGGTAAGGCAGGGTGAAACCTATCACGCCGATGGTATATAACAAGGAACCAAGTGTCGATATTGCAAATGTCGACCATTCACTCAGGACAAATAGTTTTATTTTTACAACAAAATGCGTCAGTCTATGTTTTACCTTCACGATCATTACCTCTCTCCAAAGAACAGCGGATACAATAGTCCCAAAGACGGATTAAATCAATACGTATTTTACTCATTAGCTTATTTGTGATATTGTTCATGTTTGCAAACTTGCTGCTGTGATAGAATATGTAGCAGAATTATCTTACAGGGGGAATAAATAAATGGTCGCACAAACACAGATAAGTCTTGAAGAAATCATCACAATGCTTCTATCAAGGGTCGAGTCGCTTTCAGCAAACGATGAAAACAGTAAAACAAAATCTAATATAATCTACCGCGCCCTATATAAAAAAGGGCTGATCACAGAAGAAGACATCATGAATTCCGTGAAAGATGAATACAAGATGCTGAAAGAACTCGGGGTAATCCAGACAGAACCGAAAGATGAAATGTACAATACCATAACCGACGGCATTCTTCAGTGGATAAAGGGCGATGTCGAAGGGATCAAAAGATCTATGGCAGAATATGAGAAAAAACTTCAGGAATACGCCCGCGAAGAGGCTGCCAAAAAACCCAGGATCGAAGTTGCAGGCGCAAATGTACTTAGCCAGCTCGACAATATGGCAGGAGCCAAAGGAAAACTGATAGTCTAGTACTTAAGCGATACACGAATAAAAAATGTCTAAAGCGTACAAATAGTGCCCGCAAATCTGAGGGCACTATTTGTTTTATCAAAAGCAAAAATATTATCAGATGTCGATCTGATCAGCCCTGTCCGGTCTGTAGATAAGAACAGAGCAGGTTGCATATCGAATGACTTTGTCGGCAGTGCTTCCAACCAATATCTGCTCTATCAGGTTAAAGCTTTTGTACCCCAGGAAAATAAGGTCAAAGTTGTTTTCTTTAGCATAACGCAGGATCTCATCAGCGGGTTCTCCTGACACTATTTTTTCTTCGATAGAGAGACCCTCTTTCATTCCATTTTCTGCGATCACGTCCCCCATTACCTTATGGAGCTTCAGCTTTGCCGCGTCTTCGATGTTCTTCTGATCTTCCTTACTGCTAGAGGATACAAAGGCTTTGATATCGTAGCCCTGCAAGAAACGCGAAGTCTGAGGGGCACAGTGGAAAAAAGTTATCTCTGTCGCTATCTTCTGGGCCATCCTGTAACCTGCACCTGTTGTACGCCGCCCGACCGGGCTGAAATCAACTGCCAAAAGCATTTTCATTATTAAGCAGACCTCCTGTTTTATTTAAAAGCTGATTATTTATATTGTAGTTAACATTTTAACATTCATTCTATAAATAATTACAGAAAACCGGTCAGGGTAAATACCTATTTATTTTTCTGAAGGCAAAAAACATCCATCTCCTGCCGGGCACGCAACTAATTGCCTGGCAGGCAAAGTCTCTCCTTTATAGTTACTCTTTTTCAGGCTGAAAAAATCAGTCTTTGTCCGGTCTGTAGATCAGGACAGAGCAGGGGGCGTATCGGGCTACCTTTGATGCCGTGCTTCCCACCAGAAAATGTTCAATGGGACTGTAGCTTTTATAGCCCACTATAATAAGGTCTATATCTTTTACTTTGGCAAACTTTAAAAGTTCATCACCGGGTTCGCCAAACACTATTTTTTCTTCGACCTGCAAAGATCCGCCAACACCGGACTCAGCAAAAACGTCCTCCATTATCTTATGAAGATTGTTTTTTGCCATTTCCCCTATTTTCTTCTGGTCATCCTTGCTGCTTGAAGAGACGAAAGCCTTGATGTCATAGCCCTGAAGGAAACGCGCTGTCTGAGGAGCGCAGTGAAAAAAAGTGATCTCGCTTCCAATTTTTTTAGCCAGGCGATACCCTGCATGGGCTACCTCTCTTCCAACGGGACTGAAATCTACTGCCACAAGCATCTTCATTATAATATGCCCCTTTCTGTCAATATATCGTGATCAATGAACTATAATTATACCTGTTACAGCATATATTGGCATATCGATTCAGGAGGATATTATAGTGAAGTATTTATTTGATGCAGTTTTACTCTCATCAGAGAAAATGGATAAACATGACTGCAGGCTTGTCGTGGATCTGCTCAGGGCTTCGACCCAGATAACAACATTTTTCGACTGCGGCGGAAGCTCTCTGATTCCATGCACAGGAAAAGAAGAGGCTCTGATATTAAAAGAGGAACTGGGACCGGACTGGATGTTGATGGGTGAGATAGGAGGCATTATGATACCTGGCTTCGACTATGGGAATTCGCCTCTTGAAATCATAAAACGCGGTGCCCCGCAAAACGCTCTTATAACCACCTCAAACGGAACGAAGGCTCTTTTGGCTGCAGCTGATGGCTGTCCCGAGGTCAGAGTGGCATGTGCAAGAAATGCCGAAGCGGCTGCATGGGATGCGGTCTGCAGCGGAAGGGTCATCTGTGTAGTAGCTTCGGGACGGAATGGCAAATTCTCGATGGAAGACACAGTCTGCGCAGGTATGATAATAGAAAAAATGCTGCTTATGGCACCCTCGAACGGGGGAACAGAAATGGAGCTTACGGACAGCGCCATCACATCTATGGCGCTCTGGCATCATTTTGGTCCCGACTTAGTCTCAGTCTGTATGGAATCAGAGCATGGAAAGATCCTGCAGGAACTCGGCTTTACCGAAGACATATTTTTCTGCGGAGATAAAGATTCTTCTGCCTCGGTACCTTATTACAGAAAAGAGGGAAAATACGGATCAATATCAGCCAAGTAAAAGATCCGACTTCGGAAAGTTCCGACGCCGGATCTTTTATGACATATCGTAATTTATGAGATTTTCTTTTCCATCTCTTCTACAATTTCAGAAAAGACGTCAAGCGCCTCTTTAAAGTCCCTGCGTCCAAGGCCGACTCGGAAATTGTTGCTATTGAGCCCGAATGCACGTTCACCAATGATCAAAAGTTCCCTTTCATTTATCGCCTTTTCACACATCTCTGTCACATCAAAAGGTCTCATTAGCCGAGGAAATGCAGTGCACCCTCCGTTTGGCTGTATCCAGGACAGGATCTTCTTGTGTTTTTTGAAGAACTTTTCGGCGATTCCGAGATTCTCCAGTACGATCTTGTGGTTACGCTGAAGCAGGTCTGTTGCGTTGCGCATCGCTATAGTAGCCAGGATCTCTCCCGGAGCGTTATCGCACAATGTTGTATAGTCCCTGTAGGCGGCGCAGTCTTCAAAGATATTTTTGTTCTTTGTCACCAGCCAGCCGATCCTGGTCCCGGGCAATCCGAATTTGTTTAACCCTCCGATAGTCGTCGCCCTGGGATACATGTCGGAGAGTGAGGGCAGCGCTGACGCGGGGTCATGTTCCATTCCACGGTAGGTTTCTTCACAGAATACCCAGGTCCCCATCCTGTCCGCCAAGTTCAGGATCCTGTCCATCTCAGTCTTTACGGGCATAAATCCTGTCGGATTGTTTGGTATGTTCAGAACCAGAAGCTTGGTCTTGGGTGAAATGTTTTCTGCAAGGAAGTTAAAATCAAGGTTCCATCCCCAATTAGTCTCCTGAAGCGGCCACTTGATTATCTTGCATCCCAATGCTCTGGGTATTTCGTAAAGCGAGGGGAGACAGGGCTGCATGACTATTACCTCATCTCCGGGATCAAGAAGGGTATTCATAAAAATAAATATGCCCTCTTCAGGCACCAATGTCAAAATATCAGAGGGACGGATAGTGACAAATCTTTCTGCGATCGCCTCCTGCAGAGGAGCAAAACCTATCGGGTCCGTATACCCCAGGACAAGATCATCCCACATTTTTTTGCATTCTTCATCTGCCATGTCAAGTATTTCCTGCATCGTGCAGTACTCGCAAGCTGACTGGCTCAATCTGTATTTGGCCTTGGAAGAGTAACGGGCAAAAAGCCTCTCCAGTTTAAATTCTTTAATTTTCATAAAGATCCTCCTCTTAGAGTTTTTTATCTTGTATAAACTTCATCATATCACTAGTAAAGTATAACCTTTTTCAGAAAAGTTGTAATCAATGCTGTAAAAAGCTCTTGTAATATTTAACTCAACTTTCCCACCTATTGTTACTAGTGATTTAAAACTTCTGTTTCTCGTTTTCTTGTACATCTATTTTGACACAGAGGGGGAGTCGGTTGGAGAGTCAGTTGCAAATCGATTGCAAATCAATTGTTAAACCTCAAAAACGACCCTCTTTGCCATCACCAACAGGACAATTGTGAAACTGCGACCAATACGGTCGCGTGACGAGCAATTGTAATTGCAGTCAAACGATTATTATTAAAAAGGGCGGAAAAAGCCCCCTATCCGTCATCCCCGTATGCTCCTGAGCGGATCCAGGTCCTTGTCCTAGGTTTCTCACTTAGTCATTGCCAAAGTTCAAAGTCACTCGCTTCCCGATCTCAAAGCGCACTCGAATTGGTTCGAGCACTATTGTTTATCTAATATATTTTTCTGACGGAAAACGACCCTATCAAAAGCATGTGGGAAAGTTGAATATTTAAATAAAAATCCAAGCAATCTCACTTTGCTATCGGTACTTCAATTAAAGCTATATAATAAAATGTACGTGATCATTTTATATTTGATTTTATAACATGTGGACCGCAAACAAATATATCACGTTAGCAGCAAGAAACTATATCAAAATTCCGTCTGTCAGACACGTTTTTATAAAAATATAGCTCAGACTGAAAAATGCATTTTTTAATCTGACTATTGCAATCTGATATATCTGTGTTAGACTTATAGAGAGGGGTAATGTCATGAGTAGCAGCGGCGATTCTTTTTTTACGATCAAATCTCTCCGGGAGCAGGTTTACGATTACCTTCGCTTTCAGTTAAACGAAGGAAAGATCCGCCCGGGATCCTTTCTTAATCTCAACGAAATAAGCATGGAACTGGGGATGAGCAGGACTCCGCTAAGGGACGCTCTTTTCCAGCTGGAAACAGAAGGATTTGTCTCCATATATCCAAGACGTGGAGTTATCGTTAACACACTGACTTTAGAAAAAATAAGAAACATCTATGAGATCCTCGGGGGCCTTGAATCCTCAGTCATGGTACACATAGCGCTCCGTTTCCGTGAAAGTGACATTGATATCATGGAAAAATGCAACTCACAAATGAGGAAAGCTCTCGACCAGAACAATTACTCGGTGTTTTGCGAAGAAAATCTGAAGTTCCACAACGTCTACCTGGACATGTCTGACAATTTAGAAATACTGCACTACATAAAGATACACAAGGAAAGACTCTACGATTTCCCAAGAAACAAGACTTTCGTCAAGGAGTGGGAACTGCACTCCCTGGAAGAACACAAAGCACTCATAGAACTGCTTCGCAAAGGTGATTTCAACGGAGCAGCCGAATATATAAGGGACGTACACTGGTCATTCCAGGTCCAGGAAAGATTCATCAGAAAATATTATTTTGCGAAACACTCTGAACTGGACGTATCTGAGGAGGCGTAACCGGATTGAGCACAACAGGCATTGTTTTTGACATAAAAAAATACTCTATACACGACGGCCCGGGAACACGTACTACGGTACACATGAAGGGGTGTCCTCTGTTGTGCTGGTGGTGTCACAACCCTGAAAGCCAGTCGATGACGCCTTCGATCCTTTTCCGGAATGAAAAGTGCATAGGGTGCGGAGCATGTGTCAAATCATGTCCCAATAAGGCAATATCCACTAAAGATGGATCTTTGACAACCGACCCGGGACTCTGCGACGGATGCGGGATATGCGAAGATGTCTGCCCTTCCGGAGCAAGAGAACTCTGCGGCAGAAAATATACAGTCGAGCAACTTATGGAACAGCTCAGAAAAGACGAGATCTTTTTCAGAGACGGAGGCGGGGTGACCTTCTCAGGAGGAGAGCCCTTCATGCAGCCTAAATTCGTTATAGAAGCCCTAAAAGCCTGCGGGCGCGAAGGTTTTCACAGAGCGGTGGATACATGCGGGTTTGTAGACAAAAAGGTGATCATCGAAGCTGCAAAAGAGACAGAACTTTTTCTCTATGACCTAAAACACATGGATCCAATAAAGCACAGAAAATATACCGGAGTGGACAACGCAATAATACTTGAAAACCTTGTCGCTCTTTCGGAGTTAGGATCAAAGATCAATATCAGGATCCCGTTTATGCCGGGGCTCAACTCTGATGACGAGAATATAAGAGCAACAGGGGAGTTCGTCTCAAAGCTCAAAGGGATCACAACGGTGAACATCCTGCCCTATCACACAGCGGCGAAGGGAAAGCATCAGAGATGGGACATGGACTACAAACTTCCGGATCTTCTGCCACCGACTGAAAACCAAACTCGCAGGGCCGCTCAGATACTGGAAAGCTTTGGCCTTGAAACTCACATAGGCGGATAAAGACTGCGTAATTTTTGAAGATATTTGCGCCTCGGGCGCATTACCATAAAGGCGGCAAACCTGAGCACACGGCTGCAAGGGTCGGGGGAAAACTTAAAAATACATTAAAGATAACATGACAACAAACAGGGAGGTAAAAACCATGAACGAACGGATCAAACGTCTTCGCGACGAAAGCTTTGAAGCGCATCCATCTATTTGTATAGAGAGAGCTGTTCTGGAAACAGAGTTCTACAAAGAAAATGACAATAAGTATCCGATGCCGGTTATGCGCGCCTTGAACTTCAAACATATCTGCCAGAATAAAACGATTTATATTGGAAAAGACGAGCTGATCGTTGGGGAGAGAGGCTCTAAACCCAAGGCTGTATCTACGTTCCCCGAACTGACCTGTCATTCCAGAGAAGACCTGGAGATACTCAACATCAGGAAACAGCAAAATTACACCGTAGATCCTGAAGACATCAAGATCTACGAAGAGAAGGTCATCCCGTTCTGGCGCGGCCGCTGCATGAGAGACAAACTTTTTGAACGCATGCCTGACGACTGGACCAAGCTCTACGAAGCAGGCACTTTTACTGAATTCGGCGAACAGAGAGCTCTTGGCCACACCGCCCTTGACGGACTTATCTACGAAAACGGAATGCTTGACCTTAAAAAACAGATAGCCGAAGAACGTGCAAAGCTCGACTACCTGAAAGACCCCGAGGCCACAGCAAAAGACGAGCAGCTTCAGGGGATGGATATCTCCTGCGACGCAGTCATAATCTTTGCTGAAAGACATGCTGAGCTTGCTGAAAAGATGGCAGCCGGTGAGAACGATCCCAAACGCAAGGCAGAGCTTCTCAAGATAGCAGATGTCTGCAAATGGGTACCGGCACACGCGCCTAGAAACTTCTGGGAAGCAGTCCAGATGTACTGGTTCGCGCACCTTGGCACTATTACAGAACTTAACGGATGGGACGCGATGAGCCCCGGTCACCTCGACCAGCACCTTGCTCCGTTCTACGAGAAGGATGTAAAGGACGGCACACTTGACAGAGAAGCAGCAAAAGAACTTCTTTCCTGCCTCTGGATAAAGGTCAACAACACACCCGCACCCCCGAAGGTCGGAGTAACAGCCGCAGAAAGCGGAACATACAACGACTTCACTAATATAAATCTCGCCGGACTAAAGGCTGACGGTACAGACGGATCGAGCGAAGTGACCTATATATGCCTCGAGATCTTCGACGAACTCCGCCTCCTACAGCCACAGGGCAATATCCAGGTAAGCGAACGCACACCTGACAACGTGATCAGAGCCGCGGCAAGGGTCTTCCGTAACGGCATGGGCTACCCTTCAGTCTTCAACGCCGACATGGTCATTCAGGAACAGATGCGTGTAGGCAAAACACTTGAAGATGCGCGCGAGGGCGGCACAAGCGGATGCATCGAGACAGGCGCAGCCGGCAAAGAGGCGTACCTGCTCCACGGATACCTTAATATACCTAAGCTCCTTGAATATGCCCTTACAAACGGAGTCGACATGCTTACAGGCAAGAAGGTCAGCATGCAGACAGGCGACATCAGTGAGTTCAAAACCTTTGACGATCTCTATGCAGCCTTTGAAAAACAGCTCAACTACGTGGTAGAGACAAAGATCAAAGTCGACAACTATCTGCGCCATCAGTATGCGACAAAGATGGCAGCTACGTTCCTCTCTGTAGTTATAAGAGACTGCATACAGAAAGGCAAAGACTATTACAACGGAGGACCACGCTACAACTCCGACTACATCCAGTGCACCGGTATCGGTACTGTTACAGACAGCCTCTCAGCGATCAAGAAGCATGTTTTCGAGGAGAAGAAATACACCCTTAAACAGCTTGTTGGAGCAATGGTGAAGAACTGGGAGGGCGAAGAAGAGATGCGTCTCACCCTTTGGAACAAGACCCCCTTCTTCGGCAACGACGATGACTATGCGGATGATCTTATGAAAAAAGTCTATGACAGTCTCTTCAGGACTATCGACGGCAGACACAGCATTCTTGGACCGACATACCACCTGAACATGCTTAGCACCACATGCCATAACTATTTCGGCCAGAAGCTTGCTGCATCACCGAACGGACGTTTCGCGGGAATGCCGGAGTCAGACGGCACATCACCGAGCCACGGCGCTGACCGCAACGGACCGACGGCAGTCGTCAAGTCACTTGCAAAGATGGACCAGGTAAAATCAGGCGGGACACTGCTTAACCAGCGCTTCCTCCCCTCCGTACTTGCAGGCGAAGAGGGCATCGAAGGAGTCAAGAACCTGATCCGTTCCTACTTTAAACTTGGAGGACACCACATCCAGTTCAACGTTGTGGACGAAGAGACTCTCCGTGACGCTCAGGAGCATCCCGAGGAATATCGCGGACTCCTTGTCAGAGTCGCAGGCTACAGCGATTACTTCGTTGACCTGGATTCTTACCAGCAGGAAGAGATAATCGCGAGGAGCACTCAGGAAGGGTTCTAAAATAACAGGAATCAACAGAACAGTTATAAATCACGAGGGGCCTTTTTCGAAAGGCCCCTATAATATTATTGATCCACGTAAATATTTATTTTTTTGAGGATTTCAGCTCTTCATCGAGCCTGTGCATTTTAGAGAGCGAATACTTGTCAAGTTTTTTGAGCATGCTATTCCTTGCCGCCATTCCAAGCTCGGCCTTCGATAACCCGCCCTCTTTCCCTCTATCTTTCCAGCTGATCTTTCTGCCCCTGAAAAAAAGGTCCAGATCTGCCAAACGTTCTCCTGAGTCATCATATTCGAGTCCGGAAAGGAACCCCTTTATCGATTCCTCATCAAGGGGAGTAAAGAGTTTCAGGACATATACATTGACCATTTTTCCTATCAGAGTATATTCTCTTTTCCAACCCTCTTCCAGTATCGTTCCAATTTGAAGACCCTGAACAGCCGTCCATATCCTCTTTCTGTGGACGCTGAAGCGACCTTCCTTGTCACCGATCTGAATGTCCATGCTGTTCCAGTCAGGTGTGCCCATGGAGTCGCCCAGATATTCGTTCTGCCTCATCCTCAGCGTGGCGATGAGCTTTTCTTTTGTATGCTCGGTCACGTAAAGGGCTTTACTGTACACGTGTGAATGCGGTATTTGGTGGTTGAGCGGTTCATCAGTAAAATAGATAACTGACGAATCTTCCGGGAGAGGTTCGCTGAAGTAGGGATCGTTCGATATAAGTTCCCCGCCAAAGTCATCCCTTATCTTCTCTATGCCCTTTTTGATGTCCCCCAGAAGTCTCATAAGTATATAGCCCGGCTGCATCCTGCTTTCAGTTATACCGTCGCCCAGTCTGGCTTTAAGCATCGTGCAAAGCAAACGCTGTATGCAGGTCTCTGAAATATAGACCCTGACCTCGTCTTCGCCTCTCGTTTCCCTTCTGAAACGAGCCACCACTATCCGGCTGAATTCACCCGAAACAGAAAAAGCATCTTCGATATCGCTGCCGGCATATCCACCCCAGCTAAGCAGTATCTGCTCAGCCTTGTCGAAATCCTTGGTAAAAGTGAAGACTATCGTTTCAGGACCGCCTCGCACAAAAAAAATCATATGTTCAGGTTCCCTTCTAATATCATTTGAGAAAAGAGGGTTTGTGATATAAACACAGCCCTTTCGGATATTATATACTCAACTGCTGCGGCACAAACCATGCCACGTTAAGCTATCGGCAGATTCTTTCCAGCGTGGATGTATAAGATTTTGCTGAGCTGTGGCTGAGCAGTTGTAAAAGCGGCCAAGCTTTGGTCAAATAGTGGTTAGACTCGGCCCTCGATAGATCCTTAGGAATAGCTTGAAAATTACTTACAACGTATAATGATACTGACAAACTGTCTATCGAGGGGTGTGAAAGATGGTCAGACCTAGGATCCTTAAATGTGTACTTTGCGGAAGAGAATATGAACCTTCTGCCGAGAGGTATGTCTGCGACAGGTGCGGACTCGACGGTACTCTTGATGTGCTGTACGATATCAATGAAGCAAAGAAACGAATTACAAAAGATTCTCTCTCTGTGAGCAGGGATATGTCGATGTGGAGATACAGGGATATAATGCCGGTCCTGAACGACGCAGATATACCGAATCTCTCCGTCGGGTGGACCCCTCTTTATGAAAATAACAGACTGGCATCAAAATATGGGGTAAAAAAGCTATACATCAAGGATGACGGAAGAAACCCCACCGCATCCCTTAAGGACAGGGCCAGTTCTGTAGGCGTCGCAAAAGCTCTGGATTTTGGACAAAAAGTTGTCGCATGCGCATCAACAGGAAATGCCGCAAGCTCGCTCTCGGGTTTCGCCGCGGTGTCAGGGCTTGAAAGTTACATCTTCGTCCCCGAAAAAGCTCCTGCGGCAAAAGTGACCCAGCTCCTTGTCTACGGGGCAAATGTTGTTCTGGTAAAGGGAGATTACGCAAAGGCCTTCGACCTTGCAACAGCAGCAATAGAAAAGTTCGGCTGGTACAACAGAAACTGCGCGATCAACCCTTACCTTATAGAGGGCAAAAAGACCTGCGCGATGGAGATCGCGGAACAACTCCACTGGAATATCCCTGACAGGATCTTTATCTCGGTGGGAGACGGATGCTGTATTGGGGGCCTTTATAAAGGCTTCGCGGATCTGCTCGAACTTGGGTTCATCGAGAGAATGCCAAGGATCACCGGAGTACAGGCAGAGGGTTCAAGTCCTATATACAAAGCGATAAAAGAGAATTCTGAAAAAGTTGCCTTCGGGCCGGCTGAAACGATCGCAGACAGTATCTCGGTAGGCGCTCCGAAAAACTGGGCGAAGGCGCTTAGAGCAATAAGGAAAACCGGGGGTACGGCTGTGACTGTTACCGATGCAGAGATACTATCTGCCATTCCCGAACTTGCACGCTCATCCGGCGTCTTCGGCGAACCTGCCGGTGTAACGGGCTTTGCCGGATTCCGTAAAATGGCTCTGACAGGAGAGATAGGTTCGAACGAAACGATAGCCGTCGTCGTCACAGGAAACGGACTCAAGGATATCGAAAGTGCAAAAAGATCTGTCGGGCAGGCGGTCTCTTGTGCTCCCAACATAGAGGAATTTTCAAGGCTCATTGCTTCACGATGAACTCACATAAGAAGAAAAATATTTTGAAGGGGGAAATATTCAGTGATCGATCTTACAATCCACGAAGAAAAACTTAAAAATGCCGTAGACTTGGCTAAAAAGAGGAACGTCCTAATACCAACATTCAAGCAGATGAGGGATCCTGAAAAGTACACACCTGCAAGGATAAAAGAAAAACTTAAAACGACCGGTCTGTGGGACGTCGACCCTGCAAACCTATTCCGGATCACATGGAAGAATGAGCCAAAAAAATCGGGGGGACTCTTCGGAGAGGTAAGCACCCTGGAATTTCCAAGTGAATTTACGGGAGTCA
This sequence comes from Synergistaceae bacterium, assembly GCA_012513245.1. The sequence continues at coordinate 31,159 of JAAZCN010000229.1, forward strand.
AAGCCAGGATCATTGCCATCTGCGGGAAATGGTTCCCTACAGGAGCCCATAAGGTGGGAGCAAGTTTCGGGTGCCTTGTGCCCCGGCTTGTCACCGGACAGTTTGACCCGACATGCCAGAAGGCCGTATGGCCCTCTACAGGCAATTACTGCCGCGGCGGAGCTTATAACGCCCAGCTTCTTGGGTGCGAGTCGATAGCGATACTGCCTGAGGGTATGAGCAAGGAGCGTTTTGAATGGCTCCGAACAGTGGCGGGGGAGATAATCGCGACCCCTGGCACAGAGAGCAACGTAAAAGAGATATACGACGAAGTGGCAAGGATCAGGGCATCCCGCCCAGATGCAGTCATCTTCAACCAGTTTGATGAGATGGGTAACCATTTGTGGCATTACTACGTGACGGGCAACGCGATGGAAGAGGTTTTGAAAAAAAACATGGGACCTAAAGATAGGTACGCCGGTGTGGTAATTACATCCGGATCGGCCGGTACAACCGCCTGTGGAGATTATCTAAAAGAAATATTCCCCAACAGTAAAGTCGGTGTTGGAGAGGCTTTGCAGTGCCCGACCTTGTACCTCAACGGTTTTGGTGAGCACCGTATAGAGGGGATAGGAGACAAACATATTCCCTGGATACATAATGTAAAAAACACTGACCTTGTGTTTGCAATAGATGACAACAATTGCATGGCTATGATGCAGCTCTGCAACGAGCCAGAGGGACAAAAATATCTGCGCGGTCTTGGCCTCTCTGATGAATTTATATCTCAGCTGCCTTTGATGGGTATTTCCGGAGCTGCAAATGTAGCGATGGCGATAAAGATGGCCAAGTACTACGAGCTAACAGAGAATGACATAATACTCACAGTTCTGACAGACTCCATGGAGATGTACACATCCAGGCTCGAAGAAATGCGTCTTAAACTCGGAAAGTATTCAGATCTGCGCGCGGCGGTCGACCATGAAAGGTATGTACTTGGAGTGGGGACCGACAGCATGATGGAGCTTAACTACTATGACCGCAAGAGAATACACAACCTCAAATACTACACATGGGTAGAGCAGCAGGGCAAGACCAGCGAAGAACTCAACGCCCAATGGTATGACCCCGATTACTGGAAGAGCGTCCATCGGATGGCTGACAAAATCGATGAAAAGATCGATGCGTTCAACAGAATGACCGGACTGGAAGAATAGCCGATGAGAGTAATTGACCTCAGCTGGCCTATCACAGACGCCATGAAGGTCTTTCCGGGAGATGTGCCGCCTATTGTCAAAAAGGGCGCTACGATGGAGGGAAACGGCTGGAGGACGACCCTCGTCTCTTTCAGCTCACACACAGGGACCCACATGGACGCACCCTCGCACATGATCCCTGACGGGAAAAATCTGGACCAACTGCCTAACGAGACCTTCTTCGGCTTTGGCTTGGTGGTGGACGTAAGGGGATGCTCGGGAAGAAGGATAGAGCTTGCTGACATAAAGGTGACTTCCTCTGAGATCTCCGGAGCCGATTTTCTTCTCTTCCGCACAGGGTGGTCTGAAAAATGGGAGACGGAGGAATATATGACCGATTTTCCGGTCCTCTCACCTCTCTCAGCTGAGTGGCTTTCAGAGAAAAAACTCAAGGGAGTTGGATTTGATGCCATCTCAGTCGATCCTGTGGGTTCAACCACATGTGAGATTCACAAGATACTTCTCTCGAGCGGGCTCATTATACTGGAAAACCTGAGAAATCTGGATAAAGTGGGGTACAGACCCTTTTGTATGGCCACCCTCCCTATTTCACTGACAGACCAGGACGGAGGCCCT
>JAAZCN010000230.1 GCA_012513245.1 Synergistaceae bacterium
CCACTCGCTTTTCAGCACTATCCCAAAGTTGTATTTTTCCTTTGCGGGATCCGGATGGATCTTTTTGCCTGCCCTGTCCTGCGTATAATCGAGAGGTGAATACTCTGCTTTGAACTCCAGCCATTCAGCCGGTTCCCATGAGATGCCCCCGTAGAAGCCGTTGTAGGCATCGGTCGCATAACCGAGAGTGACGGAGAGCTCCTTATGCCTCCAGGTTCCCGCAGCGAAGTAAGCCTTGCGGATCTCAGTTCCCATCATGTCAAGCGCTCCGACAGCAATGGCAGGCCTTGAACCCTTCTGGTCCATAAGCAGAAACTTGACATCCATTGCCTTGTCCTTATAACGTCCGTAACCGGGGCTGATGATGTCCGCTGTCTCAAACTCCGTAAGCCGGATGTTCATCTCAAGCCACGGGAAGAGCCCTATGCTGGCAGATCCGCTCCTGTAAGGATAAAAATCGCTGTAAGAGATCCACCCCATCCCATCCCCCGGCATCTCAGCAGTAGGATACTCCCAAAGCCCCGCCAGCCCCGAATTGGAAGGAGAAACCGCGTACCCGGGGATTGCCGTCATTAGCGTAAACATAAGCATATATATACATATTCTGCATTTCTTAATCATTTAAAAAGCCCCCAAAATAAAGACAAATAAATCAACACCTATCATTATATATCGTAAATTCCGTGTTGTGCGTCGAGTTGCACAATAAACATGTGGCAATCTGCGTAAAATGTTGGTTTGTCAAACATGTGGTACATGCTGAGCAGAAAACTCTTTCAACACTTCCCTGGGAGATTTCCAGTTGAGTGGTCTCATGGGGAAGTTGTTGTACTTACGATTGTGAACAGCCAGCTGAACTGCTAAATCCTTTAACGAATAGAATTTGTGTGTGGCATAGAAATACTCATTGTCTTTTCGGTGAGATCGTTCCACCTTGCCGTTATGCCGTGGTGTGAATGGTCTTATCAGTTTATGACGTATCCCATGATCTGCAAGCATTTTTTCAAACAGGCTAAGTTTCCCTTTGTTTGTTGCTGAAAACCTGTTTGTGAACTCGAACCCATTATCTGTCTGGACGCACTCTATTTTAAATTTGAAGAATGCAAACATATCTTTTAAGAAAATAGCTGAGTTGTAGGTGCTTAAATCATCGAACGCTCCAAGATAGCGGAATCTTGTACACTCATCCAGTGCCGTGTACTGGGAATATTTCTTATCCAGGACCTCGCCGCACATGCATGATCTTGGAACATACTTCACGTCAATCTGCACCCTCTGTCCCGGATACTTCATTTTCTCGTATGGCTTGGGCACGTATTTTGGGTTAGGCAGCATGATCCTTGCAAGTCCATGACGTTTCAAGACCCTGAACAGAGAAGATATGTGCCTCGTATATCCGCGCATACGCAATTTGACCCAGAATACGACAAGGCCGATCTCTTTGTTGCGCTTATACATGTCGAAGATAAGTTTTATCTCCGCTTCAGTATGCTGGTTTGGGTGATGATGAGGACGTCTAGACTTATCTGCCAGAGACTGCAATGTCCCGTCGTAACGCCACAGCCAGCGGTAAATATATTGACGGTTCGTCCTGTAATGGATAGCAGCCTTTGTAACGCCGTACTTTCCAGCATAAGTAATAAGCGATTGCCTGTAGAGCATGGTTTGTGTTATCTTGTTCATGCGGGTAGTTGGCCCCCTGTCTAGTCTTGTGTGGTGACTTAACTTTAACAGTTGGCTTGGCTGTCCGCAATTATTGTCTCTAAATCCGCTCCTTCACTGTCTCGTGTAACACATGTATGGTAATCCTACAAATAAACATGTGGCAATCTGCGTAAAATGCTTGCCTAAGCGCTGGGAAGTATCTATAATAGCTTGGTGGTCGCAAGGGCGGTCTTAAAGGCGGTCAAACGGTTGTCAAACTGTCGTCAAACAATCGTCAAACGATTGTAAGAGACGAGACAACAACTGAATCCAAAATTAGTGGCTTAGCAAAATAAGAACAAATACATTTAAGGCCTGTTTCGCAAAATTGTGCTTGACCTAGTTTTTATTTTTACGATAATTTTCACGTTTTTAAGATCTAATTTGAGTCTTGATTTTTTTACAACTGTTGGTCAGTGTTTTTAATGTAAAACAAGTTTTTTACAATTGTTTGACCTTGTTCTTAAGGTTTTACAACTGTTTTACCATCGTTTGACAAAAGTCCTAATGCTTGACAAAAGATCTAGATTTTACAATAGTTTGACAACAGTTTGACAATTGTTTGACCATAGTTTGACAAAAGTCCCAATGTTTGACAAAAGTTTTAATGTTTGACAAAAGATCTAATGTTTGACAATTTTTTTTACATTTAACAAAAATTTTGTTTTTTGAAAGGACCCCCTCATGGAATCTACGAAGATTTTTCGTTTTCAGAAACTTGACATATATCAACTTGCTAAGAAAACAGTAAAAACTACATACCAACTTACTAAGAAGTTCCCGCAAGAGGAAAAGTTCGCACTGATACCTCAAATGACCCGATCAGCAATTTCGGTCCCATCCAACATAGCAGAAGGCGTATCAAGAACCAGTAGAAAAGAACAAATACATTTTATGAACATAGCATATGCTTCATTAATGGAATTGATTTGCCAACTTGAAATTTCAAATGATTTAGAATACATAGATGATAAAGAGCTAACTACTTCTATTTTAAATGCCAGAAATTTATCAGTAAAAATGAACAATTTCATGAGCTGTCTCACAAAAGAAAAAAACGCAACCACAAAAACCACCAAGTAATTTCCTTCGAAATATTTAACCAGTATTTTTTTGATATGCTACAATCTTGGTTCTAAGATTTAATCTCGATCTTGAAGTTTGATAAATGCCTTTATGGATTGCTCTCGACCTTAATGTCCTACAATAGTTTCAAAGTTTAGCTTTAGCCAAGGTTTTAATGTTTTACAACTGTTTAACCACTGTTTGACAAAAGTTTTAATGTTTGACAAAAGATCTAGGTTTTACAATAGTTTGACAACAGTTTGACAATTGTTTGACTATCGTTTGACAAAAGTTTTAAAGTTTGACAACTGTTTAACAATTGTTTGACAAAAGTTTTAAAGTTTGACAATTGTTTGACTATCGTTTGACAAAAGTTTTAAAGTTTGACAACTGTTTGACAACAGTTTGACCAGCTGTGCAAGCCACCGCTCAGCTATATTTTTTCACCAATCCAGGGGGTTCCTACAATATGAGAAAAAATAAAAATATCTCACTCTTCATCCTCACACTCTACCTATTCTCGATATTTTCGCCGATCGCTGCATATGCTCAGCCTTCAGGATCTGCAGCTGCTGTACAAGCGGCGGCTGATGCGCTTAGTATGAACGGTGAGGGGAATGGATTGGGATTTCCGGGAGACGGGGATGCGGATACCGGGATAAATGGTGATTCGGAGGGCACTGCAGATTTTCCAAATATAGAAGATCAGGCTTCGACAGATCCCATCATCGTTGATGAAACCCTCAACGATGATGATAAACTTGGAACGACCACAGCTCCGGATGCAACTGTAACCACATCACCGCGCCTTGACCCTAGGGAAGTCAAGGGAAGCAGCATGTTCAACAACCTTCGTGACAGGCTCATACGCTTCGGCTCGGATTTCTTCAGGACAAAAAGGACAAACGCTCTTACCTATGCCCCGGTAGGCCCAAACTATGTAGTGGCCCCCGGTGACGAGGTCAAGCTCAACCTGTGGGGATACAGCGAGATCCGTGCAAATATCGTCGTGGACAGAGACGGAAACATCACCCTTCCACAGGCCGGACCCGTAGCAGCCGCCGGACTGACCTTCTCAGAGCTTCAAAAAACTATAGACAACGCATACAGAAGGATACTCAACGACTTTGAACTCAATGTGACAATGGGCAAACTGCACACGATAACAGTCTATGTTACGGGACATGCCGCCCGACCCGGAGCCTACGCTATATCCTCAATGGCGACCCTTATAGATGTTCTCTCTAATGCGGGAGGCCCCTCCCTTTCAGGATCTATGAGGGCAATAGAGGTCAAGCGCGGCAACAAAAAAATTGCGACATTAGACGTATACAACCTTCTGCTCAAAGGAGAGAGAAAGGGAGACACACGCCTTGCCGAAGGAGACGTGATTTTCATCCCGACAGTAGGCCCCCTTGTCGCAGTTGCCGGAAATGTAAAAAGACCTGCAATATATGAACTTAATGGAAAAGAAAACAAGCTCAGCGATGCCATTTCACTTGCCGGTGGTCTAACTGCCGGAGCCTACAAAGGCCGCATCCAGCTTGTCCGTGTCGAACAGAACGCTTACAGGACAGCTTTGGAATCAGATCTCAACTCCCCCGCCGCCCAGGTCCAGATACTCAAAGACGGAGATCTTCTTAAGATATTCGCTGTCCCCGGCGGAGTATTTAACGTAAGGATCGCCGGAGCCGTCATACAGCCCGGTGTCTACCCCATCGAACCCGGAGTCACAACTCTTACAGAAATATTGAACCGTTCCGGAGGACTTCTCTACACTGCAGCTAAAGAGGGAGAACTCACAAGGGTCGAAGTCAGCCCGGAAGGCCCCGTTACAACAAGAATAAAACTTAACCTTAAAGAGGCCCAGGAGGGAACTTCAAGATTCGTACTTCAGCGCGATGATTACCTCTTTGTACGAACAGTACCGGACTGGAACATATACAGGAGTGCAAGCATCACGGGAAGAGTCCTCTACCCCGGCAACTACGCCGTTGAAAGAGGAGAAAAACTCTCTTCGCTGCTCGAAAGGACAGGCGGTTACGCCGCTGACGCCTTCACCCGCGGAGCTGTACTGCTGCGCGAAAGTGTAAGAGTTGACCAGCAGAAGCAGATCGACGACATGATAAAGACCCTCGAAAGAGAGATAGTCTATGCGGGAAATCAGGCCGTTGCCACATCAACAGGGACAGGCAACGATGTCGCATACGCCAAAGAGAGCATGGCCATGAAGAACAGATACCTCGATGCGATAAAGACCATAAAAGCCTCAGGAAGACTCGTTATCACACTTCCGGAAGATTACAGAATGATCAAGGGCAGCCCCTTCGACATTACCCTCGAAGAGGGAGACCGTCTCCACATCCCGGAAAAACCGGGAACAGTCCAGGTAATAGGATCTGTCCTGACCCCGGCTGCATTCGTCTACAGGGAAGGACAGCCCTTCAATTCATACGTCAAGATGGCCGGCGGCTACAGCATCACAGCCAACCCGAAGAGAACATACATAATGAAGGCCGACGGCTCCACAGTAAGAGCCCTGGCAGGCAACAAACCGCGCATAGTAGAAGAGGGCGACTTCATAGTAGTCCCCGAAAAAGTAAACTTCGTCCCCACCATGCGCAACACCATGAACATAGCCGATATACTCTACAAG
>JAAZCN010000231.1 GCA_012513245.1 Synergistaceae bacterium
AAATCAGTTGGGAGTCAATGGGGTAAAGTAGCGACGTGCTGCATGTCGCGGGAGTCGGTGGGGAATCAGTTGCGAGGGTTAGAACCTAAGATTTAGTACCCGTCTTCTTCTCTTATGCCCCATCCCGTCATCCCAGTATGCAACTGTCAGGAGAGCACTGTTTTCCCGACGACGACATACAGTTATGTCAAATGTGTAGGTCTGACCCCTATAGCTTGCTACTGCTTTACTATAGTTTTACGCCGATGGTTTTCGGTAGCTTCACAATTGTAACAGCAAATTACCCAGCGGATGTACTCTCCGCTTTAAACTAATCTTGGTCATAAACGGAGCTTCGGTGTCCGAGTTTCACTACCAAAACAAGAAGGCGGCTGTCTTCTATCCTGCATAGGATACGCCATGCGCCTACTCGGTAGCGCCATAGCCCGGAGAGATCTGCGACAAGGGCTTTTCCTCTTCTTCTGGGGTCATCAATGCCGGCCAGTTCATCAAGGTAGTTCAATATCCTCAGAGCCTGAGGCTTATCAAGTGAGGAGAGTTCCTTTTCTGCCTTTCTTGAAAATTCAATCTGCCAGGCCAAGGCGCGACCTCACTTCCTCAAGGGAAGATGAAGCCTCTCCGTCAAGGATGTATTCTTCATATGCAGCTGCCGCAAGAGCAGCATCTTCAATATCATCAAGATATGTCTCAATTGCCTTCCGCGCATACCAAGTCTTAGTCCTGCCGGTTTTTTCGGCAAGTTTTTCAAGTCGCTCCTCCAGTGGTTTATCCAGTCTCACTGCAAGCATAGAAATCCCTCCTTATTATTTGCTATACAAGTATAGCAAATAATATTAAAAAAACAAACCGCCACGGAAAATTTGCGACAAGGCCAGTCGAGTTGAATTGGGTCATAAATCTTGAATTCTCCGCAGCCCGAAGGCTGCAAATTCCCCGCGGATAATCTCTCCGCCCGCATTTAACAATTGCTTGCCAACCGCTTGCCCATGCTTGCCGACCGCTTGCCGCCCCTAAAAAATGCTTAGCAGTCTGTCCTTTACAGCAGCATTGCCATATATAACGGCAGATGGACTATCCCGTCCTTGACCATTACGTCATTGGTATAAAGGATATAGGAACTGCCAAGGCTTTTGGAAAATTTTTTCCTAAACTTGTCCAGCGAGGAGTGAGAGCGGTACTTGCCGGATTTGACCTCTACCGGTGCTATCTTTCTCTCCTCGGTTATCAGAAAATCTATCTCCATGTGGTTCTCCCTGTTATTTGGATCGTTCCGTGAATAAAAATAGAGCTTGTGGCCTTGGGTTCGTAGCATTTGAGCGACCGCGTTCTCCATTATCATGCCCTCGTTGATATTCAGCCTGTCAAAAAGAACTGCTCTGTACAGCTCGTTCTCTACGAATGGCTTATCCATGAACGCGAGTGTGATCAAAAGCCCGGTATCGGCCATATAGCACTTCCGTGTTACTTTATCCGTGCTGAGCGCCAGCCCGACATGCGGATCTGTAGCGTTCAGGGAGGTATTTACTATCATTGCCTCATGCAGCCATATAAAAGAATCCTCGAAATTCCTGAAGCGGGCCTCCTTGGAAATTGACGAAAGCCTGTACTTTTTCTCCTTCTTTGAAAGCTGTCCCGGGATACCGTCAAAAACAGCAATGACCTTATCCTCATACCCGGCGGCAAACTTTGAAACATCATTCCGGTATAAAGTAATTATTTGTCTCTTTACCGCGTCAACAGACTCAAATTCCTTATTCCGGAGATATGCGAGCACTGCCTGCGGCATTCCTCCGACAATAACGTATTGACGAAAATCGTTCATCACCTTGCGATGAAGGGCCTGCCCCAAAGGAGCCCTGTTATTGAAGCAGCTTCTAACAAGCGGCATCGTGGCAAAGTCGCCCAGCGCCCACAGGAACTCCTCAAGATCCAGAGGAAACATCTCAACATGCTCCTCCTCAGACGGTATGATAATGTCCTGAACATTCTTTCTGATGCGAAGAAGAGAACCTGTTTCAATATAGTCGTATCTTCCATCCTCCACGAGATATTTTATCAACTGCCTTGCTCGTGGATACTGCTGCACCTCGTCAAATATAATGACCGACGACCTTTTGTGGAGCAATGT
>JAAZCN010000232.1 GCA_012513245.1 Synergistaceae bacterium
CAAACAATTGTTTTGAATATAAGTCTGTAAGATTACAATTAGGGCAGTAATTAACCAGTTATGGTTCAAATAATTACAAATAGAACAAGGTTTACATTTAATAGTAATTGTATGAATATTGCGCCTTGACATTCAATCAACCAGTGTTAATCTTAATATATCAGTTAGTTATTTAGGATACACGAGGGGGCGGTCTTTTTGGGGAAGATCGATCGAATCGCTGAGATTTTGCTTGAACATAAGCAAGATCCCAGGTATTTACTTGCAATTCTTCTCGATATTCAACAATCAGAAAATTATATTTCAAACGACGCAATGCGTGCTGTCGCAGAGTACTTGGGCGTTTCTGAGAGTCGCGTTTTTGCCGTTGTAACTTTTTATCATACCTTGAGTCTGATAAAAAAAGGTCAGAATGTCATACGCGTCTGTACCGGCACTGCCTGCCACCTACGCGGCTCGGCCGCCGTGCTGCATGAGCTTGAGAAAAACCTTGGGATCAAAAGCGGCGGAGTCACTGAAGACGGCAAATACACTCTTGAAACTGTGAACTGTGTAGGTGCGTGCGCTTTGGCACCTGTCGTTACGTCCGGCGATAATTCATTCGGCAGGATGGCCCCCTCTAAAGTTGTTGAACTTTTGACAAAGGGGGCATTTGATTGAGATACGAGACAATATCTGAATTTAAAAATTATATGGAGTCCTTTTCAAAAAAAGACAAAAGTGAAAAGCAGATCTGGATCTGTGGAGGCCCAGGATGTGTTGCTAACGGAAGCCTCGCCCTTGCAGAAGAGTTCAAAACAGCTCTCCTTAAAAAAGTATCGATCTCAGGCAGCTCTTTTTGGCAAAGCCTTAAGTTACTAATAAATAGGGAAGAAAATAGCCCCGGAGATATATTGAGAACGGGAATCACAGGCTGCATGGGCCCTTGTGAGAATGGTCCTATTGTCCATGTTGAACCTGAAGGATGGTATTACCAGAAGGTTACGGCTGAGGACGTTGACGGCATTCTGAATTCAATCAAGGATGGCGTTCCATACAAATTGAAGGCTATGTGCGGTCATGACGAGAAACCGATTGAAAACCCCATCGCAAAGAATATTCCATTCCTTTCCGGACAGAAAAAACTTATCCTCGGCAAAATGACAGCCATGTTACCACTCGACCTTGATGATTACGTACTTCACGGCGGATATTCAGGTTTTTTAAAAGCAATAGAGTCCATGACGCCTGAGCAAGTCTGCGAAGAGGTAAAAGAATCAGGCCTTCGAGGAAGGGGAGGCGGTGGTTTTCCGACAGGAGTTAAATGGGAATCTTGTCGAAAATCCTCGTCAGATAAACGATATGTACTTGTCAACGGAGACGAAGGTGATCCGGGTGCCTTCATGGACAGGGCTCTCATGGAAGGCGACCCCTATTCCGTAATAGAAGGACTTACTATAGGCGCTTACGCAATTGGTTCCAGCGAGGGCATCATTTATGTCAGACATGAATATCCTCTTGCTGTGACCAGACTGAAAAATGCTATTAAAAACCTTGAGGATGCCGGATTGCTTGGATCTAACATCCTAGGAACAGGTTTTGATTTTCATGTCGAAATATGCAAAGGCGGCGGTGCTTTCGTATGCGGAGAATCAACGGCCCTGATGACCTCGATCGAAGGTAAACCCGGCGTTCCAAGGGTCAAATATATAAGATCAACAGAAAAAGGACTATGGGAATCCCCGACAGTACTCAATAATGTAGAGACCTGGGCGAATGTTCCTCATATCATCGTTAATGGGGCAGAGTGGTTCAAGGCTATCGGTTCCAGAAATAATTCAGGCACGAAGGTTTTTGCCCTTGTCGGCAAAGTTAAAAATACGGGGCTTGTAGAGGTTCCGATGGGTACGACCTTAAGAGAGATAATTTACGACATAGGCGGAGGGGTCTCCAAAAACCGTCCGTTTAAGGCTGTCCAGACAGGAGGCCCATCTGGAGGATGCCTGCCGGAATTGATGCTTGACACTCCCGTTGATTTTGACAGTCTTTCAGAAGCCGGTTCAATGATGGGTTCGGGCGGCATGATCGTTATGGATGACAGGACCTGTATGGTTGACATTGCACGCTATTTTATCGACTTTCTTGTAGAGGAATCATGCGGTAAATGTGTCCCCTGCAGAGAAGGCCTCAAAAAAATGCAGATGATCCTGCAAGACCTTACAAACGGCAAAGGCAGGGAGGGCGACACAGAGATGCTTAAAGAGCTTGCTGAAGGCATTTCAGATACCGCCCTTTGTGCATTGGGCCAATCTGCCGCTAATCCTGTACTCTCAACAATTAAATATTTTACAGAAGAATATATTGAACACGAAATGGAACATTTCTGCAGGTCAGGAGTCTGCTCCGGCATGTTCCGGCTTAAAATCGACGAAGAAAAATGCAAAAGCTGCGGCCTTTGCTCAAAGAACTGTCCTGTAGACACTATCGAAAAACTTAACAGCGGGAAATATCGCATCAAAAATGATGGCTGCATCAAATGTGGAGCATGTTTTGAAGTATGTCCCTTCTCATCTATAAATATAATCAAAGAGGTGAGCGATGATGATTGAAATAATTATCGACGGCATACCATTAAAAGTGGAGAAAGGAACAACTATTCTGCATGCGGCCCAGGCAAACGGAATCGAAATTCCCACCCTATGTAACCATGAGGGACTTAAGCTCGACGGCAACTGCAGGCTCTGTTCTGTAGAGATAGAGGATATGGGAAACAAAAAAATAGTAGCCTCCTGCATGTTCCCTATCACAAAAACTATATCTGTGCAGACCAATTCAGACAGAGTAAAAAGAGCAAAAAGGACCGTTCTTCAGCTTTTGGTAAACAGAAATCCTAAATCTCCTGTTATACAGCAGCTTTGCTCGGCTTATGACGTAAAACGCGAAGATAGGTTTGCACTTGAACCGGACCTCTGTATCAGGTGTGGGAGATGTGTCAGGGCTTGCGAAGCCAACGGTACAAAGGCGATAGAGCTAGTCGGCAGAGGCTTCGACAGACATGTGGCTCCTCCTTATGAACTAAAGACGAAGGACTGCATCGGTTGTCTTTCCTGCGCGACCGTATGCCCTACCGGAAAGATAACATACGAGGAATCACCCGGGAAGAGAAAAATCTGGTACAAGGAATTCGATGTCCTCCAGTGTAAAAGGTGCGGCATATACTTTGCTACAAAGGAAATGCTTGACTGGGCAGTCAGGCCGGAGAATGACCGTGATTACTGCGATCACTGTCAAAAATATATTGAAAGTGTCAAGTTTTTGACTGAATCTCAGAAGAAATAAGAGATTCTAAATAATTTCCCTTCGACCCGGTGTATCTCACGCAGAGACATCGGGCATTGGGCAGCGGGAGCGATCCCACGGCCTGCCATTTTGCAAAGAAGGAGACCCTTGAAGGGTCTCCTTTTGCCTTATTAACACCCCATATGATGGGGAATCCAAAAAAGTACAGGGAGGAATGCAGCATGGAAATGTTACTTGTAACATCGCCGGAAAAATGCATCGGCTGCGGGAGCTGTGAACTGGCCTGTTCACTGTCTCATAATGGGGAGTGTAGGCCAGCGATATCGAGAGTGAATGTCTTCAGGTTCGACAAGGGAAACAATGTCCCTATGATGTGTTTCCAGTGTGAAGAAGCCGCATGCATGGCGGTCTGCAAAACAAAAGCCCTCTTTCGTGACGAAGAAACCGGCGTAGTTAAGGTGGATGAGGAGAAGTGCATTGGATGCAGAATGTGCGTTATGGCATGCCCTTTCGGGAATATCGCTTTCGACAGAGTCGCCAAAGTAGCCATAAAGTGCAACCACTGCGACGGAGAGCCTCTCTGCGTAGAATTCTGCCCGACAGCAGCGATCGAATATCTTCCAGCTGATACTGCTACGCTCAACAGGAAAAAAGCATTTTCAGCCAAAATGAAACAAGCTCTTGAGGAGGTGAAATAATATGGCAGGTTGGACAGAAACTATCTTGAGGGTAAACCTCACTGACGGAACGGTGAAAAATGAAGCTCTCGATATGGAGGCAGCAAAAAAATACCTCGGATGCAGAGGTCTGGGTGTCTATTATTACATGAAAGAAGTTAAGGGGGGTGTTGACCCTCTTGGACCGGAGAATAACCTTATATTTGCCACTGGAGTCCTTACCGGAACTATGGGTTCAAGCACAGGCAGATATGAAGTAGTTACACGAGCCCCACTCAATGGAGCTATAGCCGGTTCCAATTCAGGTGGATACTGGGGACCGGAGCTCAAATACGCCGGATATGACATGATAATATTTGAGGGAGAGTCATCAAAACCTGTTTATCTAAACATTTACAACGATAAGGCCGAACTTTGCGACGCTTCCGACCTATGGGGTAAAAGTGTGCCGGAAACAACAGCAGCTCTCCTTGCAAAACATGATCCGGACGCAAAAGTTGCGTGCATCGGCCCTGCCGGAGAGAATAAAGTTTTATTCGCCAACATAATTAACGATGACCACAGGGCAGCAGGACGCGGCGGTGTAGGAGCTGTTATGGGATCCAAAAATCTTAAAGCAATAGTAGTCAGAGGGACCAAAGGAGTCAAAATTAAAGACAAGGATAAATTCCTGACAGCAGTCAGAAATAGCCGGAAGCTTCTAAAAGATAACGCAGTCACGAGCGGCGGACTGCCGGCATTCGGGACTAACATCCTGCTTAACATCCTTAATTCTGTGGGCTCGCTCCCAACAAGGAATTTTCAGGAGTCACACTTTGAGACAGCCGATAAAATAGGCGGTGAATCACTGGCCGCGACAAGAATGCATCGTAATAAGGCGTGCGCTTTTTGCTCGATCGGATGCGGAAGGGTCGCATGGAGCGAAGGCAAGTACGCTGGTGAGGGTGAGGGCCCTGAATATGAGACAGTGTGGTGCTTCGGCCCTGACTGCGGTATTGACAATATCGATGTCGTAAACAAGGCGAACTTCATCTGCAACGAGCTGGGACTCGATACGATCACTATGGGCAGTACTATGGCCGCAGCTATGGAACTTTACGAAAAGGGAGCAGTTTCTAAAGAGGAGACAGGCTATGAGTTGAAATTCGGCAACGAAGAAGCGCTTATTGCCCTTGTAGAGGCAACAGCCTACCGTAAAGGATTCGGCAATGAACTCGCTCAAGGATCTTTCAGGGTGACGACTAAGTATGGACATCCCGAACTCTCAATGACCGCGAAAAAACAGGAGATGCCTGCTTATGACCCAAGAGGGATCCAGGGAATCGGACTAAACTACGCAACCTCTAACAGGGGCGGCTGCCATGTGCGGGGATATACGATATCTCCAGAAATCCTCGGTTTGCCCGAAAAACTTGATCAGCAGTCCATAGTGGAAAAACCGGCTTGGGTAAAGGGATTCCAAGATCTTACCGCAGCAGTTGATTCTGCCGGAATGTGTCTCTTTACAACTTTTGCACTGGGAGCGCCCGCTATTGCAGCTGAAATTTCAGGTGCCTGCGGCATTGAATACAGCGGTGATGACATAGTGACCGTCGGAGAAAGGATATACAATCTTGAGAGGCTCTATAATCTCAGCGTTGGATTCACAAAAGCTGATGACACTCTGCCTGATAGAATGTTGAACGATCCTATCAAGTCGGGCCCGATGAAAGGGAATGTCAGTCGTTTGCCGGAAATGCTTCCTCATTACTACGAGGCAAGAGGCTGGGATGAGAACGGCGTTCCAACACCTGAGAAACTTGAAACCCTTGGACTCAGAGAGTTTATGATAATCTGACCCAACCCCCACCGTCTTTCCCGCATGACTTTGAGCGGGAAACCAGGTCCACGCCGCCTATCGTCTTCCCTGGGCGCAACTGATCAGAAGAAGACGAAAAAGAGGGACTTAAAATTCACTATTAACAACAGGTGGGAAAGTCG
>JAAZCN010000233.1 GCA_012513245.1 Synergistaceae bacterium
GTCTCCGCATGTATTTACCATAGCTTGCCAACCGCTCAGCGATTGCTCAGCGGGCATAGGCTCCGATCTCTTCACAATTGTAATAAAGGTTTGGCCGGTAATAAATATTGCCGGTTTGGCCACCGAACGTCGGAGATATTGACCGAAAACAAAGACAGGCGAGAAGTATCTCCGCCTGCCTTTGTCCTTGATCTGTCGTCAAAATCTGCTTTATCTGTCCTGGATGCCCAGCGAAGCTTTTATGCCTGCCTGAAGGATCTGTGAGAAGTTCAGTTTTTGTTTTTCTGCGAGTGAGTTCAGCCATACCGGTATTGTTACATTTTTCTTGACGCTGCCTGACCGCTTTTCTTCCCTGTAAATGGGAAGCCAGACGTCTACCAGAAAAACTGTCTGACCGGGCTCCGTTTTGATATCGGTACCTTTTGACGGAGCAGGAATTGTGTCTCCGAGAGATTCGCACGCGGTGATGAAAACACCGAGAACGTCTTTCGCCATATAAAGGGCTTCTTCCTGAGATTCTGCGCATGAGATACATCCCGGAAGGTCCGGAAAAGTGATCGTTATACCTTCTTCCGCATATTCAAAAATTGCCGGGTAAATAGCAAGGTCTTTTTTGTTCATGTAAAAAACTCCTTTCTTAGCGGATTTCGTCTATTGCGGTCTGGCGTCTTATTGCTGCCAATGTTCCTTTAGGGATGTCTTTGCCTTTGTTGTTAGGGACTACTGTTCTTCCTCTGGTTTCCGGATGGATAAAAACTATGTGGCTTCCGTTCCCCAGATCGGTTTCTATCCAACCGGCCTTCTTTAATATTTTGACGATTTCCTTTTTATTAATAATGTCCCCCTCCGCTCTGTCGGGATAAGTATATTTTATACTCCTTTCAGGTACATGTCAAACATAAATAATGAGTACGTATAAAATATAAGTATTAAAATGAGAGTCAAGATAATAGCAACTCTAAGACTAAAAAATCCAAACCTATGGGTCCCGGCATCTCAGAACGCATTCGAAATGGTTCAAGCACTAGGGTTAATTTGAAAAGTTTTCTAATCGCAAATGGTGCTCCTGATAGAGGCATTCGAGGGAGACGGGATAGAATCAGAGGGGGTCCTTAGATTTGGATGGGTTAAGATCCTTAGCTTAAGATTTAACTCTCCTCGGCAAGCCTCTCGCCGCAGCCTTACCCCATTGACTCCCCAACCGATTTGCAACAGATTTGCCACCGACTCCCGCGCATGCCCTCGCCGCTGCCTCTAACAACTGCTTGCCAACGCTTGCCTATAGCTTGCCTGCATTTACGACTTCTTCTCGGCGGTGAAATCGCCACTTCTCGCGGTATCTTCAAGCCGCACTTCTCCGTCGCAGTTAAGATCCAATTCAACGCGGTTTGAAAAGCCGCAGCTATTTAGGAGGTTTTTGAGGGTTTTTTCTTATAAAGGAAAAGAAACAATGCGGTGACCGAGAGAAGCATTAAGCCGGTCATGTAAGGTGCAGGCATCTGAACTGAGACCTGTCCCCTCGCTTTGAAGCTGAACGGAGTGCTGCCCCACCCACTTGGTGTGCTTATATTCAAACTTTTTGTCCGTTTCATCGCATTCCCTCCTCAAAAGTCTACCCTCCACTGACGGGTGAACAAACCATGTTGATCCATTATATACGGAAACATTCCCACCCTGTGTTGGAAAGTGCGGGCGAACTAGGGACGCTCCCCGATCTCGAAGCGCACTCGAAATGGTTCGAGCACTAAGGTTAATTTAAAAGTTTTCTTATCGAAAACGGTGCTCTCCCGATTGAAGCACTCGAGGACGACGGAGAGGAACTGGGGCTTTAGGTTCTAACCATTGACTCCCAACTGATTTGCTATAGATTCCCCACCGACTCCCGCGGCACGTACTCTGCCGCAGCCCTTACAGCCTTTGAAAGGCTTGTTTCAAAATCATTGCCCAATGGCCGGATAAGTAATCTCCGTTCCACGTACTTGTGCGAATGACGTGATTCGGTGCTCCTTGGATACTCCTTCTTTAAAAATGTCCTGAACCTTAATTCCTCTTATCAAAAGGGCATCTGCGATCAGCGACCTGTGGCAACGCCATGGAAGGGTCTCGGCACACATAATGACCAAAGTGTTTTTTGCGCTCATATCAATAAGCGTTTTCAGATTAGACTTGAATTCATCTGTCTGCATGTAATCTGCATAACCTCTGAAAGATGCATTGTGCCAACCCTGATTCAGAGAATCCGGTCGGGTTTTTCTCAAACCTCCGAGGCCTGTCATATGAAGATATCCTATCCCCTGGAGCGCAAGTTCGGCAGGCAGTGTTTCTTTGTTAAACTGAGGGTTATGCCACGACCTCGGTATGGTCCGGACATCGACAAGAAAATTTATACCAAACGATTTGAGGATAGAAATGAACAAATCTAAGGGGCGGGTTGAGTGTCCTATTGTGAATATCTGAGGCAGAGTTTCATTCGCCATGGTATATCAAGGACCCTGAGTTTTTCGCAATATATCATTTTCTATTGCAGCATACGCATCGGTTATATGGCCCTTGGCAGCAAGGCCGGAGAGGAGGAGGTGGAAATAGACAAAACCGGCATAGGGATGCCATGGTTCCGTCACTTTCTTTACCTCGTCATAGGCTGGTTTCGCCGGGAGGTTAAGCCAGTTCTGAAGGCTTTTTTGAGCTCCTACGTCATCGCCGGGGAAGACATCAAGCCTTCCCAAGCCTCTGAGCATCACATACTCCGCAGTCCATCTCCCCACGCCTCTTAGCTCCCGGAGCATTTCGGATATTTTTTCGTTGCTAAGTTCGGTGAAATTATTAATCTCTATTTCACCATCGATCATTGTCTTTGCAAGATCCAGCAGTGCACGGGCTTTCTGCCGGCTGAAACTCATGGCACGGAGATCTTCGACTGTTAATAGACTTACCTCATGGGGACCGGGGAATGCATAAACGACACCGGACTCAAGCGTCAAGGGCGCCCCTACAGCTTTCGTCAGCCTGTTGAGCAGAGTAATGCCGAAATCAAGAGATAACTGCTGGCAGGCGATACCATTTACGAGAGCTTCGAATACTGTTGGGAATCGGGGTGGTTTGATACCCAAAAACCTATTCGAAAGAGTATAAAGGCTCTCGCTCCGTCTGGCGGTCGTGTAAAAATCGGAGAGGTCCCTTTTTGTTCCAAGCATTGTTTCAACGACGTCTGCGAGAGTTGATTTCAATTCCTCTGTCGGATCGGCCCCATTGACTAAAATGTGCAGAATTACATCGGATTTATCGGGCTGGCAGACAGCTATTTCCATAGGAGTCCCTTGGATCACGAGCACACGTCTGTATGTCTCTCCATCCCAACGGTCAATTATGTTATCCGGTCGACGCCGGAGCGCCCAGACCGTAAAATCGAGTCTGAAAGGGAGAACAGGCTCGATTTCAAAGCGAAAAGAAGGTATCATCTTTACATCCTTTCAAACCGCATTATGGAGCGTTAAAGCTTCAATTTAATGTATTCGCCAACCAATATTGAGGCCGGGTACAAGACTTCTTCTTCAGTTTTAGCGTGCAAAGTCAATTTTTCGGCAAAGTGTACGTACTGCATCTTATTTTCTTTTTTTGAAGCGTCCGTA
>JAAZCN010000234.1 GCA_012513245.1 Synergistaceae bacterium
CAGTAATAGAGAGCGATCTTCATCCCGGCGGTCAGCTCGTCAAGCAGACCCACAAATTTTTTGGCAGCAAAGACGAATATGCGGGGACACGCGGTTTCAAGATAGCAGGCATACTTCTTGAAGAGATCGCATCCCTCGGAGACAAAGTAGATATCAGAACCAACACCACAGTTACAGGCTACTATCCCGAAGAGGGCATCTTCACCGCAATGAAGGGCGAAGAGGAATACTACAGGATCAAGGCGAAAAAGACAGTAGTCTCTACAGGAGCCCAGGAAAGGCTCATCCCCTTCCCAAACAACGACCTTCCCGGAGTATACGGAGCAGGCGCAGTACAGACCCTAATGAACGTATACGGAGTAGTTCCCGGCAAGAAAGTCCTCATGGTAGGAGCAGGCAACATTGGACTCATAGTCAGCTACCAGCTCAGACAGGCCGGAGTTGAGATCGCAGCCGTAGTAGAAGCGATGCCGAAAATCGGCGGATACTGGGTACACGCGGCGAAGATCAGAAAACTGGGCATTCCCATCCTTCTCAGACACACCATAGTGGAAGCAGTAGGCGACAAAGTCATCGACGGAGCGATCATCCAGGAACTCGACGACAAATTCCAGCTTATCGGCGAGCCGAGAAAGATCGACTGCGACGTCATCTGCATGGCAGTAGGACTCACCCCGACCACAGAACTCTTCTGGCAGGCCGGCGCGAAGATGCAGTACTGCCCGCAGCTCTGCGGTCACGTACCTTTCAGGGACAACACCATGCGCACCAGCAACCCCGACATCTGGGTAGCTGGAGACGCATCAGGCATAGAAGAGGCATCAGCGGCCATGGTAGAGGGCAGGATAGCCGGATTCAGCGCGGCGAAGGCCCTTGGCTGCAAAGTAAAGGAAGGATCATTCAAAGAATACTGGACAAGACTGGACCACCTTCGCGCAGGCGAAGTTGGAGAAAAGATCCGCGGCGGGATCTGTCAGGTACTTGTTGACGGATGGGAGGCATAAAGATGGGCTGCACATGCAACAGCAATGACAAAGAAAAACTATTCTGCAGCGGCGTACTTGTAGAGAACAGGCCCGGGGCCATCCTTCCCCCGCAGGAAGCGTGGGAGAAGAAAAAGGGCGGATATGTAGTAATAGAATGCCCTCAGCGCATCCCCTGCAACCCCTGTGCGACCAGCTGTCCCACCGGAGCGGTCAAGCCGTTCGTGGACATCAACGACGTTCCTGCGATAGACTATGAGAAATGCACGGGCTGCGGTCTCTGCGTAGCGAAGTGCCCGGGACTGGCCTGCTTTGTGGTGGACCTTACATACAGTGCGGATGAAGCAGTCATCAAACTTCCCTACGAACTTGAACCGAAACCTGCGAAGGGCCAGAAGGTCAAATGCCTGAACAGGGTCGGTGAAGAGGTATCCGAGGGAGAGGTATATGCAGTAACAGAACCGCTGAAAGACCAGACTACGGTCGTAAGCGTTGTGATCCCTAAAAAACTGGTCGGAGAGATCCGTGCCATCAAGGTGGTGTGCTAGCCATGGAAGAAAATAAAAAAGCCAATATCATCTGTCGCTGTGAAGAGATAGAGATAGACGAGATCCGCAAGTGGATCAACGCCGGCTACACAAATTTTGAAGAACTTAAGAGGATCCTTCGCGTAGGCATGGGACCCTGCCAGGGCAGAGGCTGCCGCGACATAATCCTCCGCGAGCTCTCAAAGGCGACAGGCAAACCAGTAGCAGATCTTCTGCCTGGAGTCATCAGGCCTCCGGTGAAACCCATCAAGTTCAGCCTTTTGGTGGCTGATGATGACAAGTAGGAGGTAGCATAACATGACAGTCAAGACTACAGATTTTATCATTGTCGGCGGGGGCGTTCATGGTGCATCAACCGCTTATCAGCTTGCTAAG
Source organism: Synergistaceae bacterium (assembly GCA_012513245.1). The sequence continues at coordinate 1,907 of JAAZCN010000234.1, forward strand.
GCCGGACATAAAGTGACCCTCTTTGAAACCCGTTACCTGGGTGCAGGCGGCTCCGGCCGTTCCGCAGCTGGCCTTCGCCAGCATTTTGGAACAGAGGTCAACTGCCTTATGGCCAAGTATAACATTCAGCAATTCCCGACACTTGAACAGGAACTCGATACAGGAATGGATCTTGAGTTCAGACAGTGGGGGTATATGTGGGTGGCGTATAAGGATTCTGTCCTTGATCAGCTCCAGAAGAATGTTGACCTGCAGGTCAGTCTCGATATTCCTTCCGAGATGCTGACACCGGAAGAGATCCACGCCCGTTGGCCCTATCTATGCCTCGACGGCATAATCGGAGCCGCTTTCTGCGGCGAGGATGGCCACATCAACCCTCAGACGCTGACCCTTTCATATGGTCATGCTGCCCGTAGACATGGAGCTGTCATTAAGACATTCTGCCCCGTGAAGAAGCTGCTGGCAGAAAACGGCAAAATCAAGGGAGTAGTGACAGAAGACGGTGAAGAGTGGCATGCCGACAAAGTTCTGCTTGCAGCAGGCGCCTGGACTAAAGAACTGGCTCTGACAGTGGGTGTAGATATCCCTGTATACCCTGAACGCCACAACCTTCTGGTCTCCGAACCAGTCGAAGTTTTTGAGTGTCCGATGGTCCTCTGCATGGACGACGGGGCATACTTCAAGCAGTGCGCGAACGGGACGTTCCTCTTTGGTCGTGATGACCAGGACGAACCCAGAGATTTCAGTGAAGGCAACAGCGCAAAATTTCTTGAGGGTGTCACTACGAGTGTTATGAAGAGAATGCCCGCACTGCGCGGAGCCAGAGTTGTACGCCAGTGGTCAGGTCCATACGACAATACTCCTGACCATAACGCGATAATTGACTGGACACCTGTGGAAGGTCTGCTTATTGACTGCGGATGGAGCGGCCACGGTCTCCAGTTCGGACCTTCAGCAGGGTTCCTCTGCAAACAGCTTCTTACAGGAGAGAAACCGTTTGTTGACATACATCGTTATCGTCTTGCCAGATTTGCGGAGAACGATCTTTTCTTCGAACCGGCATTCATTTAATCAGTTTAACGAGTATATTTTTTATGAGGCGGACATGCAGTTGTCCGCCTCTATTTTTTATTTGATTTATAATTACTTGCATAATGCTGTGATTGGAATTATAGTCAAAAAAACTTTTAAATAATTTTATAGAGGTGGGAGCCAATGCACGAAAAAGGGATCGAAACTTTTTTGGCTGTTTCTATGTCCAGGACGCTTGGAAAAGCTGCTGAGCTCTTGAATGTTACACAATCTACAGTTAGCTATAATCTTAACGAGCTGGAAAACGAAATGGGCATGATACTTGTTGACCGTCAGAAAGGAATGAAATCGATCAGCCTCACCCCGGCAGGCGAGAGCTTCCTTCCCCTTGCTTTGAAATGGCAGGAGGTGAGTAGAGAGATCACTAACGCCCGCACCCCCGGCTCTGGTTTTTCACTCGCAATGGGAGGTTCCGAGACAGTAAACTACAGGCTTATGTCAAAAGTATACAAGGACCTGCTGGAACATGAACCTCCTATTTACCTCAGGTTATTGACAGACCCTACCGACCAGATGTATCAGGCAGTTGAAAGCCGCACGATAGACCTGGCTATTGTCCTCCATGAGGAGACGACAAGGTACGTACAGATAGATCCCTTCTTTAAGGAAAGTCTCGTTGTTGCCCGAATACCGAACGAAGATGAATTTCTATCAAATGTTATTCAACCGGAATTTTTGATGCCGGAGCTTGAATTCTATATTGAATGGAGCAGAGGATACCGTCTATGGCACGACCATATTTGGGACCCCATCAGAACTGTCAAGATGAGGCTCGATTCTGTCAATCTGGTTGGTGCGTTAATGGACAAGCCGGGCCAGTGGTGCATGGTACCCTGCTCTGCTGTGGAAGAACTGAAGAGAGGAAATGACAAGATAGTCTTTCAAAGGATCACGGAAGATCCGCCCGACCTTGTTTATTATAAAATAACGCACAGATATCCCAGGACAAGTGCACTTCCGGGATTGTCGATATTTGATGAAGTAGTTCAAAAACACGGATTTGTATTAACTTAAAAATGGAGTGATATAATTGGACCTCGCATCTTTTATAGATCACACAAATTTGGATCCTGCAGCTAAAACGGATGATATTTTGAGACTTTGTGATGAGGCTTCGGAGTGGAAATTCGCATCAGTTTGCGTTAATCCCTGCTATGTAGCTCTCGCTTCAGCTAGACTTAAAGACAAAAGCGTCAAAGTTTGCTCCGTTGTAGGTTTTCCTCTTGGGGCTAACATTATATCTTTAAAGGCTTATGAGGCCGAAAGAGCCTATCAGGAAGGGGCCGCAGAAATTGATATGGTCATGAACATCTCACATGCTAAGAACGGGTCGTACGATCTCCTTAGAGAAGATATAGCAGGGGTCGTAAGAGCTGTCCCTGACTGTAAGGTGAAAGTGATCCTGGAAACCTGCCTTTTGGAAGACAATGAAATAATTAGGGCCTGCAGTGAGGCAGCAAGAGCCGGCGCGCATTTTGTAAAAACTTCGACAGGGTTTTCATCCGGAGGTGCAACAGTAAGACATGTCGAACTTATCAGAAACTCTCTTTCTCCGGAAATAGGTGTTAAAGCTTCGGGAGGCATTAGGGACAGAGTGGGCGCAGAATCAATGATAGCAGCGGGAGCCACCAGACTGGGCACGTCGCGTTCTGTATTGATATGTAAAACAGCCTCAAATTAAATCGCTAAAATTTAAATATTACAAATTCTTAGAGATACCTTGACAAAAAATATAAAATCAACGAATATGAAGGTGTTTTTACTTAAAGAATTGCTTATGTAAAGTCTCCACGAAGGAGGAATTTATGGTGAATGAAACAGAACTAAAAACAGCAGAAATACCACAGGAAGTAAATCAGCAGATCGACCTTGACGACCTTATGCGTAAGTATGATACAGAAGCGCGTTTTAGAACATTGGAGGGGTGGCAGTTAAAACTTGTAGCTTTGATAGCTATAGCGATGTCTTCTTTTCATTTCTATACTTCAGGTTTCGGCTTACTTCTAGCTCAAAAACAGGGCGCGGTGCACCTTGCCTTTACCCTATGTCTCGTCTTTCTTCTCTACCCGGCAAGCTCCAAGCAATCAAAGACCGGAGGGATACCCTTCTATGATTTTATCTTTGGCGCAGTCGGAGTGGCTTCAGCCATGTATCTTGTCATTTTTTTCAACGACCTGACTACAAGGGCAGGGCTTCCGACACGTACTGACCTTATTATGGGTTTCCTCCTTATAGTTACATTATTGGAAGCTACGAGGAGAATATCAAATCCGGTTCTGCCCTGTTTGGCTGCTCTAGCTCTCTTATATTGCTATTTTGGGCGCTCGCTTCCGGAAATGATAGCCCACAGAGGATTCTCTGTGCAACGCATCGTAAACCACATGTATCTGGGGACAGAGGGTATCTTCGGCACACCGCTGGAGGTCTCTTCGACCTTTGTATTCATGTTCATCCTTTTTGGATCCGTCCTTGAAAAGACAGGACTTGGGAAATTCATCATTGACCTTTCAATGGCTCTGGCAGGTTGGTCAACAGGAGGCCCCGCAAAGGTCGCAGTCGTCAGTTCCGGACTAATGGGGACAGTTTCAGGATCATCGGTTGCAAACGTATGTACGACCGGAATGTTTACGATACCACTTATGAAAAGCGTCGGCTACGAGCCGCACTTTGCCGGAGCAGTTGAAGCAGTTGCATCCACAGGCGGACAGATAATGCCTCCTGTCATGGGGGCAGGTGCTTTTATCATGGCACAGTTTCTGGGAGTTCCGTACCTCGAAGTGGCTCTTGCGGCTGTGGTTCCCGCACTCCTCTATTATTTTGCTGTAATGGTCCAGGTACACTTTGAAGCTACACGGCTCGGACTTAAAGGTATACCGTGGGCACAGCTTCCCCCTCTTTGGCCGCTTCTCAAATCAAAGGGATTCCTGCTTATTCCGCTTATTGCCATCATCTATTTTCTCCTAGCCGGGTTTACGCCGCTTAGAGCTGCCTTCAACGGTATTCTTGTAAGCTTTGCGCTTTCATGGCTAAACAAAGAAACACGCTTGACCCCCCCCCGTATTTTAGAGGCATTTCAATCAGGGGCAAGAGGTGCAATTGGTGTGGCCTGTGCATGTGCCACTGTCGGAATGGTGGTCGGTATGGGTACGTTAACAGGACTGGCTCTTCGCATCGCAAACGCGATAGTCACTCTTGCAGGCGGAAGTAAGATCCTTACCCTCTTTTACACAATGTTGGCCAGTATCATCCTGGGGACAGGTCTTCCCACAACAGCCAACTTCATAGTCACTAGCACTATGGCTGCTCCCGCCCTTTTCAAGCTGGGAGTACCGGCAAAAGCTGCTTACATGTTCGTCTTCTATTTCGGTATAGCGGCAGACCTTACGCCTCCTGTGGCCCTGGCCGCATATGCAGGTTCCGGTATTGCAGGTTCTGACCCGATGAAGACAGGGATGACAGCCTTTAAGCTTGCACTTGCAGGATTTCTGGTCCCGTATATTTATGTCTATAATCCGATGCTCTTGTTTATAGATGTGGTACCTCTTCTGATGGTCCAGGCAATATTCACTGCTCTTCTCGGAGTTTTCCTGCTGGCAATGTTTACGATTGGCTACTTCAAGGCGGCAGTTCCTTGGTATCTCAGGCTGCTAGCCTTAGCCGGAGCCCTTGGTCTTCTTATACCGGGCAACATGTCAGACGCCGGTGGACTTACCGTTTTCGTTTTCATATACATTATTCAGACAGCCAAAGCCAAAAGGATAGCAAAAAAGAAGCTGTCTGAATCTTCTGAAGTATCAGGGGAAAATGTCAACACAACAGTATAATGATTTGTATAAATACTGATTTATTAAAAAGTTTTATGCATTAGAATTTGGTTGTTTACGAACTGAGGTCAGTTCGTCCGACGAACATAAAATCATCATAAGGAGGAACAAGTAATGAAAAAAGTCATAATCGTAACACTTGTAGCACTTCTCGCGGCACTTTCATTTACAGCAGTAGCTTCAGCAGCTACATACATGTCCGTAGCTACAGGCGGTACTTCAGGCACATACTATGCAGTTGGTGGAGCCCTTGCAGCTGCAGTAACAAAAGACGGAAAGATCCAGTGTACAGCTGAGACAGGAAATGCTTCAGTTGCTAATTCCAACCTTATCGCCACAAAGGGTATCGAGATAGCGTTCGTACAGAACGACATCACGTACTGGGCAGTGAACGGAGAGCTTATGTTCCAGGGCAAACCCCTTAAGAACATCCGCGCGGTCGCTTCACTCTATCCTGAGCACGTACAGGTAGTTATAGCCAAGGATTCCGGAATCAAATCCATCGCTGATCTTAAAGGCAAGCGCGTAGGCGTTGGCGCCCCCGGATCAGGAGTTGAAGGCGACGTTCAGGCGATCTTCGGAGTTGCGGGACTTACTTACAAAGATCTTAAAAAGGCAGACTTCCTTGATTTCGGTGCTACAGCAAGCCGTTTCAAGGACAATCAGATCGACGCAGGTTTCGTTGTTGCCGGTTTCCCGACAGCAGCTGTCATGGATCTAACGACTACCAAGGACGTAGGTCTTCTCAATTTTGACAAGGAATTCCTTGACAAGCTTCACAAGAAGTATCCCTTCTTTGTTGCCAGCAAGATCCCCGGCAAGACATATAAGGGTATTGACAAGGACACAGTTACCCCTGCAGTTATGGCTATCCTCATCACCCATGCCGATGTTCCCGAACAGCAGATCTATGATTTTGTAAGCTCAATGTTCAATAACCTCGAGGATATCGCAGCAGTACATGCAAAGGGTAAGGAAATCACACTTAAAGGTGCTCTTGACGGACTTACAGCTCCTCTCCACCCGGGTGCAGAGAGATTCTACAAAGAAAAGGGACTCATTAAATAAGAGCTCTTTCAACAATAGTTCACTTAAAAAAGGTCCCGCTTTTGCGGGGCCTTTTTTAATGAGGCCTGCAGCAGCAAGCATCTGGTATACTTGACTCAAAATTTTACTTTGGAGAAATATCAAATGCTGATCCGAATTTCTCAAATGAAAGCTTTTAGAGCTCTTGGAGCCGAAAATTTCAGAATATTCATATTGGGCCAATCTGTCTCTCTTGTCGGTACCTGGATGCAAAGACTTGCTATGAGCTGGCTTGTCTTGAGGCTAACTAATTCTGGGACGGGACTTGGTCTTGTAGAGCTTTCGAACCAGGCACCGATACTTATTACAGGTTTTTTTGCCGGAGCTATCCTGGACCGGTATGATCTGAAAAAAATTTTGATAATCACCCAGTCGCTTTGCATGTTACAGGCCTTTTCACTGGCATTTTTGGACTTCACCGGAATAATTAGATACCAACAAGTGCTCTTTTTAAGTTTAATGTTAGGGTTAGTTACCTCTATAGATCTTCCTGCACGCCAGTCCAGCGTAGTGAGGATGCTTGACAAACCTGATCAACTTAACAGCGCCCTGACGATAAACTCTACTGTCTTTAATCTTGCCCGTCTTATAGGTCCTGCATTTGCAGGATTTGCAATTCAGGCGGTGGGAGAGACGATGTGTTTTTTTCTTAACGGTCTTGCATATGTGGGAGTCATATTCTCACTTACCCGCCTGAAAATAAAGAAAGTTGATATGCCCGTTCGCCAGAGTGGATGGCAAGGTTTTAAAGAAGGACTGGACTATACGATGCGATTCCATGCACTTAGGAGAATACTTCTAACATCCACCGTGTTTTACTTTCTTTGCTTTTCTTACAGCACGCTCCTGCCCTTTTCTGCCAAAAATGTCTTTAATAGCGATGCCTCTACACTGGGATTTTTTCTGGGTTCGGTTGGATTAGGAGCTATTATAGGGGTCATTTATCAGGCCAGTTCTGTACCGATAAACAAACTTCACATAAGGGCGATCTATAGCGTAGGCATATTCGGATTTGGCCTTGCCTCCTTCTCGATTTCCAGTTCGATAGAACTTTCCTGTGCGGCACTTACCGTTCTGGGTTTTGGAATGTCAACAGCCGCAGTCTGTTTTAATACTTTAGTTCAAAGCATAATAGAAGAAGAAAAAAGAGGTCGTGTAATGAGCCTTTATACTGTTGGGAACATCGGTATAGGGCCTCTTGGTTCTTTGACTGCCGGTGTTTTGGCGGACATTTTCGGTGGAATATTTTCCGGACTTGTTTTTGGGTTGGGAGCAATTTTTCTGGCATTTTATATGAAGCATACATTGAAATTGATAGAACCCTCTGTTCTTATGAAACTCAGAGAGAAGGAGCTTGTCGATGTAGTATAATTCAACGGTGAAAAAAAATAATTGACATCGCAGAAAGGTAAAAAAATGCTTTTTTCTTTTTTACTGACATTGATTTCCGGCATCTCACTTTTGTTTCTTGTTTTGACGATATCTTTGCTTTTGATAGGAGCTGAAAACGTACTCTACGATATCCGGGGTACCGATGTCTCTTTGTTTGCCCCATACAGAAGATTTCTGACAGGCCGTTGTTCAGATAAATGCCCGCCTGTCCTATTGTATGCGTCCTGTATTTCACTGCTGATGATTTTTCTTTTTATACCAATGGGATCCCTTCCTCAGTTTGTAGAAACAGAAGGAGATTTTGTCGTGATGATATTCCTGCTTTTATCAGCACAGGGGCTATATATACGAGGGATCAAAATTTTTTCCGGGGAAATATACCAGTCATTCGACGCGAAAGAGCTTTTTGTCCTATCTAAACTGGCAGTGACGCTGATAGTAATGGGGGGAGCGCTTTCCTGGTATGCTCTGAACAGAGGGATCCCGGGCAATATTTTTAGTCTTGAAACTTTTACTGCAACATCTCTCTGGACTGTCACAGGGCTATGGGGAAAACTGGGTGCTGTGATGTTTCTTTTGCTGCTTGTGATCGTTTCACCGTCAAGAGGAGTTACAAAGACAAGGATCGTAGACAACGTACAGATTCCTGAAATATTTGATGCGATACGGTCAACTGTCGCACCTGCGATGATAGTCTCGATTTTTTGCCCGATGCGCCTTGGAATCGCTTTTGGTTTTATTGGTTTTAAAATGTATCTCATAGATTTTGTCTTTTTCTGGATCAAGGTAATGCTGGTACAGGTATTACTGATACCCGTATTAAGCAGAGCATTCAGCAAGACGGTCGAAAAAATCCGAAAACAACTGGACCGTATACCTGAAATAATGATCGGGGCAGCAGGAATTCTATTATTTATGCTGGATCTTTATTTGTGATCAGCGCGAACCGCCCTCCATCGGAGGGACTCCCATTGGAGCTTTTTCCAGGATGTCTGTTCTGTGGAATTTGGCATATATCAGGGGCATTTTAAGTATACGGATGACCAGGCGCTC
>JAAZCN010000413.1 GCA_012513245.1 Synergistaceae bacterium
ATTCAAAAGCATGGGGTTAAGCCCGCAGTCGGCGATCAAGCTTTTTTACAGGCAGACTGTCATCAGGAAAAAGCTCCCATTTCATCCTGTCGCTGAGGACCCCTTTTACAGCGAAGAGAACCAGAGGATTCTGCTTGAATCTGTTAAGCAGCTGATAGAAGGAAAAGGCACGCCTCATGAGCTTATAGAGGCGTAATATGGATAAAATTTGGTCTGATAAAGCCTGGGATGATTATCTCGACTGGCAGAAAAAAGACAAAAAAACATTTGAAAAGATCAATAAACTTATCAAGGATATCGACCGCAACGGAGAATCGGAAGGCATAGGTAAACCGGAAACGCTCAAGGGTGGTTTGTCCGGTTTCTGGAGCCGCCGCATAAACGAGAAAGACAGGCTCGTTTACCGTATAGAGGATGGTAGATTAGAAATTGCACTGTGCCTTACACACTACGATGATCATTAATTAACGTAGCCGCTCTTAATGGGGCGGCTACGTTGTAAGCGTTCGGCTTACAAAGTCAGGCAATTCCTCACTGAGAAACCAAAGGGATCAGGCCTACACAATTGACATAAAGGGATATATTTTTATCATCGATGCAGCGATCACAAGATTTGAAACTAATATCGAAACCTAAGGACAATTGGGAATACAGATCGAAAAGATCATGAGACTTCCTGCTCCGTGAATTATGTAGGTTTGAACCAACTGAAGTTTTTCCAGGCCGGTTGTTATAAACAGAGTGATTCCGAGCGTTGATCATTTTGTCAATTGTGTAGGTCTGCCCCCTATCTTGTTCTTCCAACACCAAAAAGATGCATTTTACAAATACTTATGCCTGCTATAATCTATCTATATTTCTAAGCTACATCCTAATTAAAACTGAGGGATAAATATGACGAAGAATATCAGTCGAAGCAAGATAAAATGGTTGATGAGCGAGCTTCCTGAGCTTCAATCCAAACAGCTCATAGATGGCTCGGCTGCTCAAAAACTGACAGAGTATTATCAGGAACAGATAAAGGAAAGACCGACAGGACAAAAATATTTTCTTTTGGCTCTTATTATATTAGGTACGCTTCTCGTGAGCGGAGGTGTGATTTTACTCTTTGCCCATAACTGGGATATGCTTAAAAAATATGAGCGCATATCGATTGCATTTATCCCCTCTATTCTTGGCGTCTGCGCAGGCGTGTATACGATAATCAAGAATAAAGACGCGCGCTGGCGGGAATTTTCAGCTATCTTTAATTCAGCGGGGTTCGCAGTCCTGATTGCTTTAATTTCACAAATCTACCACATCGGCGGAAACTTTGAAGAATATATGAAACTTGTACTGCTGCTGGCGCTGCCTCTGGTCTATATATTCGAAAGCCAGATGCTTACAGTAGTCTACTGCTTAGGATTGTTTTCGCTAAGCGGTTTTCACACAGGCACGTCGGATTTAATCAGATTAGCTTATCTTGGAGGTATAGCACCGTATATTTATTTGCGTCTCTTTCGCAAACCTTTTGACGGCATCGCGATATGGATGCGTTATATTGTATTTGTGCCTTTAACTTTTTTTATTTTTATAGGCGCTGACAATATGTGGCTCATTACATTGATAATTACGACGTCAATGGTATTTGTCGGCGGACTTGTCTATGGCTGCCAAGGCATTAAGGAATGGAAAAATCCGTGGCTTATTGTTGGCTGGTCCTCTTTTACCATCCTGCTAACCATAGCCAGCGTGAGCAGGCATTTCTGGAACACTATATCCTTTGATGGATATCATAATGGGCCGGCCGCTCTTTTGCTGCTGGTGGCATTAATAATATCTTTTATAGTCGGAGCCATTTTTGCAGTTCACAAATGGACACCTCTGAAGTTGATGGTGATGACATTTCCTTTGCTCGCGCTTTTGAAATATTACGGATTAATCGGTTATATCCCGATGTTTTGGATCACAAATATCTACTTCGCAGTTTTAGGCACTATGACCCTCATAAACGGAATGCGGAACAGAGAACTGCTTGAGATGAATGCAGGCATGCTTCAGCTTGTTTTGCTTATCTCCTCTAAGTTTTTTGATAGTGGAATAAGTATTATCGGACGTGCGATTGTATTCATAATCATTGGACTGATTTTTATTGCGGCTAATATATACCTTGGCCGTTATTTCAAAAAAACAGAAGATAAGCTCTTAACGGAGAAGAAAAATGGATAAAAAAAATTGGTGCCGACTTATACTTTTTCTCATAACTGCAATGGCCGCCGTGGCATACCCCGTTATCAAAATCATTAATTATGAATTGCCGTCAGTGCCTCCTGCTGTCTACCGTTTTAAAGCAGGTATTGTAGATCCGTATGACCCGTTCAGAGGACGTTATGTAGCATTAAACGCTCTTCCAAATGAGATCTTATTAAAGGAAGAAAAGAAATTCCAAGACGGAGCATATGTATATGCGGTGCTGAGCAATGATAAACAAGGTATCGCTACAGTAGTAGATCTGGTTGAAAAACCGATAGCGAAAATGGACTGTCTTAAAATCCGTTTTTATGAATACGGAAATTCCAAAGACAACACTGGCAGAACAATATACAGGATAAGTCTTCCCTTCGATCGCTTTTATTTAAACGAAAGTATTGCTCCGGAGGCGGAAAAGGCCGTCACAGATATTACACGAAATAATAACGGTGAATGCTTAATAATAGTAAAAGTATATTCAGACGGTAATTACACGATCGAGGATCTCGAAATTAATGGCAAATCCATTCATGAGTATGTAAAGGATATAGGGAGAGAGTACCCCTGAGCCGGGGTCAGACCTACACAATTTACATAAAGGGATATATTTTTATCATCGATGCAGCGATCTCAAGATCTGAAACTAATATCGAAACCGAAGGACAAATGAGAATACAGATCGAAAAGATCATGAGACTTCCTGCTCCGTGAATTATGTAGGTCTGATCCGGCTGAAGTTTTTCCAGGCCGGTTGTTATAAGCAGAGTGATTCCGAGCGTTGATCATTTTGTCAATTGTGTAGGTCTGACCCCTATGGTCCTTTCACGCCAATGCGTAACTGTCTGTGCGGCCATATTAAGCCGTGGCTGTTTCCATTTTGGAAATAACCACTTTTTCTTTTGTGTTTGGGGATCAATCTGCTTTATCTGTCCTGTATGCCCAGCGAAGCTTTTATGCCTGCCTGAAGGATCTGTGAAAAATTGAGTTTTTGTTTTTCAGCCAGTGAATTCAGCCATACCGGTATTGTTACATTTTTCTTGACGCTGCCTGACCGTTTTTCTTCCCTGTAAATGGGAAGCCAGACGTCGATCATAAAAACTGACTGACCGGGCTCCGTTTTGATATCGGTCCCTTTTGACGCAACAGGGATGGTGTCTCCGAGAGATTCGCACGCGGCGATGAAAACCCCAAGAACGTCTTTCGCCATATAAAGAGCTTCTTCCTGAGATCCTGCGCATGAGATACATCCCGGAAGGTCCGGAAAAGTGATCGTTATACCGTCTTCCGCATATTCAAAAATTGCCGGGTAAATAGCAAAGTCTTTTTTGTTCATGTAAAAAACTCCTTTCTTAGCGGATATCGTCTATTCCTGTCTGGCGTCTTATCGCTGCCAATGTTCCTTTAGGAATGTCTTTGCCCTTGTTGTTGGGGACTACTGTTCTTCCTCCGGTTTCCGGATGGATAAAAACTATGTGGCTTCCGTTTCCCAGATCAGTTTCTATACAACCGGCCTTCTTTAATATTTTGACGATTTCCTTTTTATTAATAATGTCCCCCTCCGCTCTGTCGGGATAAGTATATTTTATACTCCTTCCAGGGG
>JAAZCN010000235.1 GCA_012513245.1 Synergistaceae bacterium
AACATTGTTATCCGGCTAAAACAAGAGCATGAATGCTTAGTACTACTTATTTGGCTAGGCTGGAGCTTTCTTAAGTTCATCAATTCCGGCAAGAATAGAGAGAAGGTAAAGCAATACTATTCCGTTTGCAGTAAGCACCACTCCTATCACCGGCCCGGGGATCAGGTTTTTTATGAGCATGGATGTACCAAAAATTATAGAAAGGATATTCAGTGTTATCTGGGTGATGAACAGTCTTTTGATTAACGGCGGAACAGCTGCACTCCCGCTGCTCTTCTTCCCTGATCTTGATAGGGCCGTTTTCACAAGTGGGATAGCACCTCCGAAGATGTTCAACAGGGCAATGATCATCGTCAGACATGGCACAAGAACTCCCGGGACTATGCATGAAATTATCCCCATTGATGCAAATAAGAGTCCCAGAAACACCAGAGACCATGTCCTTGTGAAAGACTTCAGTGGCGTATTTCCAAAAGCTATCATCTGTATGGAAATAATCACGACGAGAAGCCCCAGCTGTGCGCTGCCTGAAAACGGAAGGAGACCCAAGCTTACAGGTATAAGCAGGATCCCCAGCAGCACCATGAAAACCCCCGTAAGAAGGATCACGGCACGGTCATCGGAAAGCTGCACCCCTGAGGATGGTCTATCTGACGAGTCCGGATAGAGAGCGTATACCTTATAAAGCACCGCAGTCAATGAAAATATCAGCAGTCCGTAAACGAGGACTGCAAATGCAGTAAACCGCCCGGCAATGAAATTTTTATCGATCAGAAGAAGGGATATGAATACAGAGAGAGAATAGAGAGCGGCGCAATTGACTGCAAGCACCATAAGTATCCCTCCCTTTTTCCTCCATAACGGAAATTTGTTTTTTGACAAAAACATCTGCAGGAGAAGCAGTATTCCTCCAAGCCCAAAACATGTAAAAAGTATGATCCTTGGGATCTCTTTTAGCAGATCAGGGATAAAACATGTGATTATGCCAACGCACGCAACAACGACACCCAGCCCAAAAACAGAAAGCGGCCTGTGGGGAATGTCTCCGAATGGCGTCTTGCCAAGCACCGTGATCTGAAGCGCGTAAATGAAGATCAGAAGTCCATACAGACCGTTCTCATAATATGGTACTTTCCCGGAATAAACAGCAAAAAGCAAAAGCCCGGCAATGACCATCGTCATTCCTGCGATCATCAATATAACAAGGTCTATTGGTATATCCGCTTTTTTTGAAGGCCACCCGCCAAACATATTTAAAGCCTCCCGGGTATAGGTCCCGGCTTAAACTGCACCGGGATTTTAGATAATTTGTATGTACATGTCAGAACGTTTAACAATATGTCCCCTTAGTTCGATAGTTTTCCCGCCTCTCATCCGCGAGATCCTCCATTATTTTGTCAAAATCCTCTCTCTTTTCCCTGTAAAGATAATCGATCGACCTTGCGGTCTCAGGGAATACAATGATAAGGGAACCCTTTTCCCTCTCAGCAAATATATATTCAACAGCCTCTTCCACGCTTATTGAATCAGCAGGCGGGGCGATCCCGTTGAATATTGGGGTGCGCACATTTCCGGGACAAAACACGCTGAACTGCAGTCCATCATTCTGCAGCTCGTAATGAAGGCATTCTGTCATAGATATAACAGCACTCTTGGTTGACGCGTAGACGGCCTGATAAGGGACAGGGATCTTTCCTGCTATGGATCCCGTATTGACTATGTGGCCGAACCC
>JAAZCN010000236.1 GCA_012513245.1 Synergistaceae bacterium
GAGGAACACTGATATCATCTGCTATCCTCGACATGAGCTGGGCCATTTCCTGTGGTGCCGATGTCATCATGACCAAGATGCTATCATCTTTCATCACTTTTCTGACGTTTTTTTCAGCTTCCGGACTGCTCTGAGAGAGGTCGTAACCTACTATTTTGAGCTTGTAACCCCTTATGCCTCCCTGTTTGTTTATCTGTTCAACTGCAAGTTGGGCAGCCCTGAGCTGGTTTTGGCTCGATTGTGCGGCACTGCCTTTCATTGGTGCGAAAAAGGCTATCCTGAATTCGTCTCCGACCGGGTTTCGCTGGCTTCCTATCTGGAAGAAGAGCACTACTATCGCTAATAAGGCAACGATCAGGACGATCCCGTTATAAAAAGATTTTTTTCTTATCCACATCGTCCTTGGTTTGTTAGAAATTCCGCCTGCTATCCTTCTCAGGTTTCCGGGCTTTGCAACCAGATCATCAGGGCATTCCTCTTTTGAACTGCACTCTGCACGCTCTTCCTTTATTACCTGCCGCAGTATCAACAGAACATCCTGCGCTTCTTCCTGAGTAAATCCAAGATGCTCGGACAGTCTGGTCCTGAAGTGAGTCTCATTTTTATTAGAAATTTTGGAGTTTACAGCCCATCCTGATTTGATCAAATAGCGCAGAGCAAATGTCAGCCTAAAATTTGCAGGGCTGTTCCCCGGGTTTCTCGCTTCGAGGAACTGAGCGAGACGGTCAGGATCTTCCAAAATGCAGATACCATAATCTTCAATAAGTTTTTCTAATACTTTTTTTATACCCTCAGACAAAGATAACACTCCCCATACTCAAGAGTATAGCCTGCGCAGAGCAGGTCCGCAATAAATCATTCCAAATTGAAAGCTGAAATACCGGGTCAACAGGAGTGCGCAGAGCCGTTCCGGTCCTGCGCACTCCGTTCTGAACCAACATGCTGGCTTATTTTTATGATCTACTTGTCGTTAAAGATCGCGTTTTTTATTCGTTTATCTTTTTTTTCGTAAAATGCAAGGATAAGAGACTCTAAAGAGATCTCAGCCTTCCATCTGTATGGCCATTTATGCTCCCCATCCCTGTCCCTGCATAATAGAATTTGTTCGCTTCTCATTTCTGAGCTGTAACATTCCACAGTACATATCTTTCGCAGCTGTACCTGTGTCAATGGTGTCCCGTTTTCAGGGCATGGCGTTGATCCTTCAAAAAGCAAAAGATCTGCTACGTCAGGCTCGAAATCTCTGCCCCAACAGCAGCCGGTCTTGTGATAATCGGGTTTGTTGCCTCCTACTACAAAGTTTTTACCACCCTCGAGTGATTTGTCGGCAACCATATGAACTCCATCCGGCACTCCTATGGGACCGCAAAATCCTGCCACTTCACCAAACGCGGAGACTATTTCATCATTTTCGGCCTTTCTGAATGAGGCCCCTTTGAATTTTAAATCCACATAGGCACCCAGTTTTTTTATGCTTATATTTTTGTCTCCCCTGATCATCGCAAATAGAAGGGTCTTTTTTCCATCAGGCAGAATTACCGTGTAAAGCATTGCTTTCAGTGTCTGTGGCGGAGTCAGACCCAGCTGTTCACAAAGAAGCGTTATCGTGTGAGCTCCGGGGGTATGGACATCTTTTACCTCTTCCTCTTTTTGTTCGGAGTTGACCCGTTCAGAGGCATAAATGTAAGCAGAATCCTCGTGATAGTAACTACCACATTCCGGACAGGAAAGACCTTCCAGCTCATAAAGCGAACCTTTTCCGGTCGGACTAACCCCTACCATTTTGTTTATAGTGCCTGAGCTTACTTCGAGAAGATAATCAAAATCCGGGATGTAGCGCTCCATGATAGAGCGGATCGTGTCAGCAACCATTGCTGTCTTCATTTTTGCATCTTCTTCTCTTTCAGTCCATCCCCACAACTTGAGTTTCCTTCCCGACATCGCCATCCAGGAGAGCGCTTTATCTCCAAATTCCCTCACGTAACGTTCGGCAAGCGAATTTACGGATTCATCCGATGCGCTGCAGTCTATATGCTGTATCCCATTTTTTTCAAGGAGGGCCTCCGCAAGGTCTTCTGTTATGCTGTTAAGAGTGCTCCTGCCAATAGGAAGGAGTATGATTTCTCCACTTTTCGCATTAAAAACACCCGCGCCTTCCATTACAAGGCTAATGATCCCCGGATCCTTTACCTTTGCCGGGAGATTTTTAGTTTCAGGTATAAAAAGTTCTCTCATTTGTCGCCCTCCTTCGTAGATTACATATATAATACTACATAGTTTCCGATATATCCATTTGTATATTGTTCAATGACAATATCACCTTAAGTCCACATGTTTCTGAAAAAGATCAAAACGCAGGGTCCAAATCTCGACAACTTTGATCATCGATGTTACCTTAGTGCCCGGAGGTTGGATCATGAAGAATATTTCACACAGCACGTTTCTTATTTTGTCATTGCCCATACTCTTTCTAATTGCTGCCGCTGGGTGGCGTGTGGATGTTTTTCAAATAGAAGGCCCTGAAAACAGACTCATTTTCCAGTCTCCGGTCTCCATTGGACACAGATTTACAACTCGCTACATACACTCAGTTGAACTGACACCTGTGGAGGACGAATACAAGATAGCAGGGGGCCTGCTTTGGGTATGGGAAGAAAGAGTCAGGTCAACAAACGCGGGGCTGCCTTTTGACAAACCAAAGTACGGCAGATTTATCAACACAGGTGAATGGATGATATTCCAGGGTGGAAGGATGTCATGGAAAGAATACTATTATAGGATCGGGAATAAAAACATAGGTCAGAACCAGATAACACTTGAGCCCTTCGGGCGAAGGAATTTTTTCGAATTATTTGCAGGCGAGCGCCTGGTCATCCGTATACTTAAAATGCCCCTGATATATGCCAAATTCCACAGAACAGACATCCTGGAAAAAGCTCCAATGGGAGTCCCTCCGATGGAGGGCGGTTCGCGCTGATCACAAATAAAGATCCAGCATAAA
>JAAZCN010000237.1 GCA_012513245.1 Synergistaceae bacterium
ACGCATCTCCCCCACCTCTCTCGCTTTTGCCGGGACGGTTTGGCCGTCACGGTTATTTTCTATTCGGCTATTTTGAAAGGTACGATCGATTCTGGGGCCAGCACCCTGAAGGTGAAGGTCTCTGTGATGTAGAAGCATACCTCTGTGTTCGTGTGTGACTGGTAGCCGATGGAGAAGTCCTGTCCGACTATCAGTTCGCTGTTGCCCTCTTTCATCGATACGAGCATGGATGTCTCGTACTGGGGTGAAAGAACTAAGCGACAGTCATCGCCGAGTACGTCCTTTACCCTCTTGAGGAGGGGATAGCCTTTGGACGATGTCTTGATCTTTGTCCAAAGCGGCAGCGAGCAGACCAGGGCGTATGGGGCTTCCATCGAACGGTTGCCAAGGGTCAGCATAGCTTCTACGATCCCTTTAAGGATCGATTCGTCCTCAAGCTGTAACTCGACGGGCTCATTGTCCGCTTCAAGTTCGAGACCGAGGATGCCGGCTTCTTCAAGCCCCTGGAAAACGGCGGTGTCTTCAAAGAGGGCAGCTTTACGGGCGGCTTCGATAACAGGAGTGAAGTCGATCGTCTTTGAATTCCTACTTATATCGTCCAGATCCCACATTGACATGGTGAAGGGGACTCTTATCTCTACCAGCGGAAGAGATTCACGGATGCCGTAGGTTACATCTTCTACCGGTGATTCTTCTACCAAAGACAGCGTGCCTTCGGAGACTGCGTCGGTGTTCCAACCAAGCGGCCCCTTTACGTCTACTATTTTCCTTCCGGCAAGAACTCCCTTAAGTACTGTTTTTGCCTGTTCGTCGATCTCATCCCATGCAGCCGGGAAAATCGGAGCTAATGATCTTTTAAGAATATCCATCTTTTATCCCCCTTTAGTATTTTAAGTATTAAAGTTTTCCTATTCCAAGATTGGGAAGGCTGCCTTTAGAGGTGTCATCTCCTCCGACCTCAGCTTCATGCTCACCCAAAGGAGCTGAGGTGAAGAGATAGTCTTTAAGTTCCTTGTCCCATTCGTCCATGTTACGACGAAGCCACTCAATGAGCATTGCAGCATGCTCTTTCTCTTCATCCCTGTTATGGGCCATTATCTTTTTAAGTTCTTCGTCACTTGCTGTAGCTACTCTCTGGTTGTACCAGTCGATTGCTTCAAGTTCTTCCCGTAGGCTGGTTATCGCCCTTGAGATATCAAGAGTCTTGCTGTCCATCTTGTCATAAGGTTCTGAGTACGTCATTCATATTACCCCTTTCATTTTATAAATGATTTAAAACATTAGTTAACTCTTATCAACAGTGATTATAACCCGAATCGGTCATGAGCCGCAAGGCAAGATGGCGTATCGGGCCGGTGAATGTTAGAATTGATGAGTTGTTATTTTCCTGTCCATTGGCAGGCGATCTATATTTTTTATGGAGGAAGAAAGATGTCAGATAATACTGTTCATACAAATAAAATAGAAGATTTCAGGTGTGTTGTTACATCATCTGAATCGTTCTCGGAAAAGATGGGATGGTTCACGGTCAGATGCAGGAAACTGGCGGAACGGATCCAACCCGGTGCATGCGTGATGGTATTCCCATCGTTGAGCAATGATCCCCTTCTTGGAAGGCCCTTTGCCGTCGCAGACGTTGATATCAGTAAGGGTGAACTCTCCGTTTGCTACATGGTCATAGGAAGAGGAACAGAGATGATGTTAGGAATATCTCCCGGAAAAGAGGTCAAACTTAGGGGACCATTCGGAGTTCCGCTGCCCTCTGTAGACGGAAAAGTAAGCATCGCAGCGGGAGGCGCCGGGATTGCCACTTTTCTCTATTTTGCGAAGAAATATCCTGAGAAGACTGCCGGGATTTATCTTGGGATCCCCGGAAAAGGTTATGAAAGGTTCGCTGCCGTAATATCAAAACTGATTCCTCAGGTACATATTTTTACAGATGACGGGTCTTTCGGAGAGGGGAATAACATGTTCAAAGTCCTACCTAAAGGACTTAGAGAGGACGAGAGTATATGGTCCTGCGGTCCTCCCGGATTTTTAAAAGCCCTTAAAAAGCACTATGTAAATGAGCTTGATAAACTCTATTTTTCAGTAGACAAAAGGATGGCATGTGGTTACGGAGGCTGTATGGGATGTGTTGTAGAGACCATTGACGGACTTAAGAGGCTGTGTGTGGATCAGTTGTTATTCAGAGCCGACGAGGTGGCTGATGATGAAGATTGATATGAAAATAAAAATAGGAAAGATAGAAATCGAATGGCCTGTTGTTCCCGCATCGGGAGTCTGGCCATATGAAGAAGATTTCTGGAGGACGGAAAGGCGCTGTGGCATTGGCGCCATTTGCACGAAGGCCATAAGCTTCAAGCCCAGAAGCGGCAATAAAGGTGTAAGGCTTTGGGAAACACCGTCAGGAATCCTCAACAGCATAGGACTTCAGAATGTCGGAGCTAAAGGATTTGCTGAAAAATATTTGCAAATGGCGAAAACCTGTCCGGTTCCTGTGATTGCCAATGTTGTTATGGAAAGCATCGAAGAGACATCAGAAACTCTCAGGATCCTTCAGGATACGGGTGTCCTTGCTGCGGCAGAGCTCAACATTTCATGTCCCAATGTTGACGGAGACGGTATGGCATGGGGGATAGACCCTTCAAGCGCTGCAAAAGCCGTCAGGGCCGCCAGAAAAGCATGGGAAGGTGAACTCTGGGTAAAAATGACTCCCCAGACCCCCTGCCC